>CAIOPD010000035.1 GCA_903860085.1 uncultured Pseudomonadota bacterium | reverse complement strand
CCGCGGTCATTTCACGTAAGAGCTCACCGCGCAAATTATGCACTCCGGCACTATCCATTAAGAAAATCAACTTATCCGCATCTAGCGCAATGGCTGTGCTCACCGCGGCATCCTCTAAGCTCAGGTTGAATGCTGCCCCAGTGGGTGAATAGCCCAAAGGTGATAACAATACCAATTCGCCGTCATCAAGCCGCTTTTGGATGCCGACAGCATCTACTCTTCTTACTTCTCCGGTATGCTGCAAATCAACACCATCACGAATGCCTAGCGGTTTGGCGGTAATGAAGTTGCCGCTAGCCACTCTAATGTCTGATCCAGCCATGGGAGAGTTGACTAAGCCCATTGAAAGTAAGGCTTCTATTTCAACTCGAATAGCGCCGTTAGCTTCTTTGACTGCTTCCATCGCTTGGTCATCAGTCACACGTAGGCCGTTGACAAATTTAGGGGTGATTTTATCGCGTTTTAAACGTCGCTCAATTTGTGGCCTTGCGCCATGTACAAGTACAAGTCTAACTTCTAAGCTTGCAAGCAAATTAAGGTCATGGGATAGTGCGACAAATTGTTTTTCATCGACCACTTCGCCACCAAATGCGATGACAAAAGTACGTCCTCCAAAGGCATGGATATATGGCGTAGCTGAGCGAAACCATTGTACGAAATCTTGCGCTTGAGGTTTATTGCGAGAAGGGTCTTCACCAGAAGCGCCCGCAGCGAAACCAGTTCTATGTTCGGTGCTGACCAATTCTGCTAGTGCAACATCACTTTGCGCATAGAGATAAGCGGGGGTGCAGTTTAACGCCTGTGCAATTTTCCGTAGCATCGCTTCGGAAGCGCCTAATTCACCTCTTTCTATGCGTGACAAATTACCAGCATCAGCGCTAATGGCCTGCGCTAGAGTTTGTAATGTAATATTCAGCGACTTACGCCGCTTGCGTATGGATAAACCGAGTGACATGGTTAAAGTCGCACCCTATTAAATGTAATATTTACATAATATTAAAACATTTATGTATTTAATGCAAATTATTATTCAGTGCTCGTTTCCATTAGGGCCTTAATTAAAAATCACCCCATAAAGTCTGTAAAGCAGCAATGGCCGCAAGCGCAGCTGTTTCTGTGCGCAATACTCGTCCGCCTAGCTGCATGGTTTGAAAGCCATGATGCAAGGATAAAGCGATTTCTTCATCACTAAGCCCACCTTCGGCGCCGATGAGAAGATAAATGTGTCCGCTGGGTTTGTTAAGGCTTTTGAGCTTTTGAGTGGCATCGGGCGCCAAAGTAATTTTGCAGTCATTGACATGTAAATTTGTGGCTAGATGTGCAAATAAATGCATCATATTCAATGGGGCGCTGACTACGGGGACAATACTTCTGCCTGATTGCTCGCAGGCAGAGATGACGATATTTTGCCAATGTTCTGTACGTTTTTCTGCACGTTCAGCCGACAGCTTAACTACGCTGCGCTGGCTAGTGAATGGTTGTATAGCAGTGACCCCTAGTTCAACGGCTTTTTGTATGGTGAAATCCATGCGATCGCCACTGGAAATGGCTTGCAGTAGCGTGATTTTTAGCGGCGATTCATTTAGCACTGCATACGCGTTGGTAATGTTGGCAAATACTGCATTTTTCTTCACGGCAGTGAGCGTGCATTCGTAATCAAAACCGTCACCATTAAATAAGGTGGCACTGTCCCCCACCTCAAGCCGCAATGCTCGCGTAGCGTGAGCGGCTGCACTTTCGGATAGTTGAACTGTGGCGTCTAAAGCTAGTGGGGTATTGGTGTAAAAGCGCAAATTAGCCACAGGTTTATCGTCTCTAGATGAAAGGAAAAATGATATTATAAAGACTGTGATACAAAAAAACTAATCTGACTAAAGCCAGTTTAATGAAATAAGGAGCAGAAAATGGTGAGCTTAAATCCCCCAGTTTGTAATTTTGGTCAACGTGCTACTGATTTCAACTTGCTAGGTGTTGATGGTAATCGTTATAACTTGGCGAATAGCATGGGTAAAAATGGATTATTGGTAATGTTTATCAGCAACCACTGCCCTTACGTAAAAGCCATTAAACCTAGGCTGGTGGCCGATTGCCGTGAGCTATTGCAATATGGCATCAACACCATTGCGATTCAAAGTAATGACACAGAGAACTATCCTGATGATTCCTATGAACGTATGCGGGAGGAGGCTAAGTTGTTTAACTTTTCATTTCCCTATGTCTTAGATGATACGCAAGAGGTGGCTAAAGCTTATGGTGCAGTATGTACCCCAGATTTTTTTGGATTTAATGCAAAGCTAGAGTTGCAATATCGTGGACGTTTTGATGCTGCTGGACGTGGTGAGCCACCAGTAGACAATCCAAGAGACTTGTTCCATGCCATGAAACTTATTGCAGAGACGCAAAAGGGGCCTCAACATCAATTGCCAAGTATTGGTTGCAGTATTAAATGGTTTCCTCAAGAGTCAATTTAACCGATATTCATGAACACAACACAAAAAAAACTCAAATGGGGCATTCTGGGCGCGGCGCGCGTTAATGAGCGCTTACTGCCAGCCATAATTGAAGCGTCAAATGCCGAGTTAGTCAGTATTGCCAGTCGCCGCACTGGCGCTGCTAAAGCGACCTTGGAAAAATATGCGCCCGGTTGTAGTGATGTAAATTGCTATGACGATTTAGATGCGTTACTTGCAGATACCGATGTGCAAGCTGTTTATTGCCCTATGGCTAATCAAGAGCATGTGCAATGGGCGCTAAAGGCAATTTATGCGGGTAAGCATGTGTTGATTGAAAAGCCGATGGCGCTGACAGTCGCTGATATTGAAACCATTGAGCAGGCAGCGATTAAAAACAAGGTCAAAGTGATGGAAGGTTTTATGTACCGCTTCCATCCTCAGCATGCCCGAGTCAAAGAAATAGTCGAATCAGGTTTGGTGGGAGATGTGTTGTCAGTTCGCGCCAGCTATTCGTTTTTAATGAAGCCAGCACGTATGTACCGTATTGCTAGTGGCTTTAAGCATGGTGGCGGTGCAATGTGGGATATAGGGCCATATGCTATCCACTCCCTAAGATGGTGCTTAGGTTTAGGTAATAAACTTCAAAATACACCATTTAGTGAACCTAAGTCAGTCATTGCCCATGCCAAATTTAACGAAGTAGGTGCGGATATAGTCACCAGCGGTGTCCTCGATTTTGGGTTGGATGCAGAAGGCCGCGCCCGATTCGGCCATTTTGATGTCAGCTTTGAGCGTTCACGAAAATCAGAATATGAAGTTATCGGGACTAAAGGGTGGGTCAAATGCCACGCTGCTTGGGTATTTCAAAATGACACCCCTGTGATTAGCTGGGCGCTTGAAGATGGCACTTTTACTGAAGAGCGCTTCGCCCCTAGCAACCACTTTAATTTAGAAATTGAACATTTTAGTGATTGCGTTTTAAACGATAAGACGCCGTTATTAGGTTTTGCGGATGCTAAAGCTAATTGCAAAGTCATCGCAGCGGTCCTAGAGTCAGCCAAGAATAATCGGCTGGTTCATCTAGTCTAGATTAGCCCTTCTGGTTGTTGCCAATATGGATGCTGCCCAAAATAAGCCAAATTCGTCAAATCATATCAGCCCTAGCGGAGATTTACCGGCTAAGCACTTGCTGAAAAAGGGTATTTAAGCAATAATTTGACCTTTGTAAAAAAGCGGTTAAAAACTCGGCTTTTTTAAGAATTCAATCAAGGTTTTGTATGATTATCTATAAGACATGCCAAATGTCTGAGATGAATCGTTCAAGCCCCAGCTAATTATTAGGGAGAAAACAATGGCAACACGTAAAGACCTAGCCAACGCTATCCGTGCGTTATCGATGGATGCGGTACAAAAAGCAAACTCTGGCCACCCAGGCGCGCCTATGGGCATGGCGGAAATTGCAGAAGAGCTTTGGAATCACCATTTAAGTCACAATCCAAAAAACCCTAGCTGGGCAAACCGTGATCGCTTTGTGCTTTCTAACGGCCATGGTTCAATGTTGATCTACTCATTGTTGCACCTAACAGGTTATGCATTGCCGATGGATGAGCTTAAAACATTCCGTCAGTTACATTCAAAATGTGCTGGTCACCCTGAGTATGGTTATGCTCCAGGCGTTGAAACAACAACTGGTCCATTGGGCCAAGGTATTGCCAACGGCGTAGGTTTCGCAATGGCTGAAAAATTACTTGCTGACCAATTCAATAAACAAGGCCATTTCGATGGTTTCAATCAAGAGATTGATTACAATATTGTTGACCACAACACTTACGTGTTCTTGGGTGACGGCTGTATGATGGAAGGTGTATCTCATGAAGCTTGTGCCTTAGCTGGTACTTGGGGCTTGGGTAAATTAACCGCATTCTGGGATGACAACGGTATTTCTATCGACGGTCACATTGAAGGTTGGTACACAGACGATACGGCTAAACGATTTGAATCATACGGTTGGCACGTTCAATCTGTAGATGGTCACGATGTTGCTGCTATTGGTAAAGCAATTGAAGCGGCTAAAAAAGTCACAGACAAACCATCATTGATCTGCTGTAAAACGGTCATTGGTATGGGTTCACCAAACAAATCAGGTTCACATGATTGCCACGGTTCAGCATTAGGTTTAGAAGAAGTTGCTGCAACTCGCGCTAACATTGGTTGGCCACATGAGCCATTTGTAATTCCAGCTGACGTATATGCTGGTTGGGATGCGACTGACAAAGGTGCTGCTGCTGAAGCGGCTTGGAATGCTAAATTTGCAGCCTATAAAGCAGCTTTCCCAGCTGACGCTGCAGAGTTTTCTCGTCGTATGGGCGGTGAATTGCCAGCTAACTGGAAATCAGCCACTGATGCAATGATTGCTGCAACTAATGATAAAGCGGAAACTGTTGCAACACGTAAAGCTTCGCAAAATGTAATCGGTGCGTTAGCACCTTTACTACCTGAGTTCTTAGGTGGTTCAGCTGACTTGACCGGTTCTAACTTAACTTCATGTAGTAGCTTTGTACATGTTGATGGAAAAAAACCAGGTAACTATATTTCATATGGCGTACGTGAATTTGGTATGTTTTCAATTATGAACGGTATGGCATTGCATGGTGGCTTAATTCCATTCGGCGGTACATTCCATATGTTCTCAGACTATGCGAAAAGTGCACTACGTATGGCTGCATTGATGAAACAACGTACGATTGCTGTATTGACACATGACTCTATCGGTCAAGGTGAAGATGGTCCTACGCATCAACCAATTGAAAATACCTCTGGTTTACGTTTAATTCCAAATATGGATGTATGGCGTCCAGGTAACTCAACTGAAACTGCTGTTGCTTGGGTAGCAGCTGTTGAACGTAAAAATGGTCCATCTAGCTTAGTATTAAGCCGTCAAAACGTGCCAGGCATGAAACATGATGCTGCACAGTTTGATTTAATGCGTAAAGGTGGTTATGTGTTATCTGATGTATCAGGTAAAGCAGACGTGATCATTATTGCCAATGGTTCAGAACTTGAATTAGCGGTTAAAGCGGCTGCAGAGTTGAATGCAGCAGGTACTAAAGTACGCGTAGTTTCAATGCCTTCAACCAATGTATTTGATCGTCAAGATAAAGCTTATAAAGACAGTGTGTTAACAGCTGGCGTAAAACGCGTAGCGGTTGAAGCAGGTGTGACTGACTTCTGGCGTAAATATGTAGGTTTAGAAGGCGCTGTAGTTGGCATTGACACTTTCGGTGAATCTGCTCCTGGTGGCGTATTGTTGAAACACTTCGGCTTTACCGTTGAAAATGTAGTGGCGACTGTTAAATCTGTACTTTAATTTAATGGGCGTTGTATTTAATACAGCCAACTAGGCTGGCATATTAAGGCACCCCAGATTGGGGTGCCTTAATTCTTTGCGCAGTCAGTTTTAATGTATGTTTTGATTTAATTGAAAAAACTTAGGAATGATCATGGCAATTCGAATCGCAATTAATGGATATGGCCGTATTGGTCGCATGGTATTACGTGCGCTGTATGAGTCTGGACGTAAAGATATTGAAATTATCGCTATCAATAGTGCGGGCTGTGATGCTGAAAGCAATGCGCATTTAACACGATACGATAGTACACATGGTCGTTTTCCCTTTGAAGTGGGCGTAGACGGCGATGACATGATTATTCAAAGCCACAAAATCAGAACTTTTGCTACACGTAATCCAGCTGAGTTGCCTTGGCGCGACCTAGGCATTGATGTCGTACTTGAATGCACTGGTGCATTCAATAGCAAAGCTAAAGCACAAGCGCATATTGATGCGGGTGCTAAAAAGGTATTACTATCAGCCCCAGGCGATAAAGATATTGATGCAACTGTGGTTTATGGTGTCAATCATCAGGTCATTAAAGCCAGTCATACTGTAATTTCCAATGCTTCTTGTACTACAAATGGTTTAGCACCAATGATCCAGCCGTTGCATGAGAAAATTGGCGTGGTTAACGGATTGATGAATACCATCCACTCTTATACCAATGACCAAGTATTGATTGATTCACATCATTCTGATATGCGCCGCGCCCGTTCTGCAACTACTTCACTTATCCCAACCAAAACCGGTGCTGCTGCCGCTGTTGGTTTAGTGTTACCAGAACTAAATGGAAAGTTGGATGGTTTTGCTATACGAGTACCCACTATTAATGTGTCTCTCATAGACTTAACATTTACTGCATCGCGTCCGACCACCAAAGAAGAGATTAATCAAATCATGCACGAAGCCGCAAATAGCGGTCCGTTAAAAGGTATCTTATCTTATAACGAAGCGCCTTTGGTATCTGTGGATTACAACCACACCAGCTTCTCATCTAATTTTGATGCTACTTTAACTAAAGTCACCAAGGATGGTTTGTTGGTTAAAGTGTGTGCATGGTATGACAATGAGTGGGGCTTTAGCTGCCGTATGTTAGACAACGCTGCCGCAATGATGGCCGCCAAGTAATTAGCCTTAAGTCATAGCAAAAGGAATAGTGATGAACGTTATTAAGATGACCGATTTAGATTTAAGTAATAAGCGTGTCCTGATTCGCGCTGATCTTAATGTGCCGGTTTCAGCCGGCAAAGTCACTTCAGATGCGCGTATCACCGCTTCAATGGCTACGATAGAATTTGCACTGAAGGCTGGGGCTCGTGTGATGGTGACTTCACATTTGGGTCGCCCAGAAGAGGGTGTTTATTCTCAAGAGAACTCACTCCAACCGGTAGTTGATATTATCTCTGCCAAGTTAAAGCAAACCAATAACCTTGCCCAACCAGTTCGATTAATTCAAGATTGGGTTGATGGTGGATTTGAAGTGGCTGTCGGCGAGCTAGTGGTGTTGGAAAACTGCCGCTTTAATATCGGTGAAAAAAAGAATAATGATGCCTTGTCACAAAAGTATGCACATTTATGCGATATCTTTGTGATGGATGCCTTCGGCACAGCGCATCGTGCAGAAGCCTCCACTCACGGCGTAGCTAAGTTTGCGTCTGTAGCGGCTGCGGGCATATTGTTGGTGAATGAACTAGATGCCCTGACTAAAGCTTTGCTCAGTCCTGCAAGGCCTATGGTAGCCATCGTCGGCGGTAGTAAAGTTTCAACCAAGTTAACGGTATTAGAAAGCTTGGCGGACAAAGTAGATCAAATGGTGGTGGGCGGTGGAATCGCCAATACTTTTCTAAAAGCGGTTGGATTTGAGGTTGGTAAATCATTGTGTGAAGATGATCTAGTGCCAGTTGCACGCACCTTAATGGACAAAATGTCGCAAAGGGGTGCCGCGGTGCCGATCGCAGAAGATGTGGTTTGCGGTAAGAAATTTGATGCCAATGAAGTCGCAGTGAGTAAAGACGTTACTAAGGTTGCGACCGATGATATGATTTTTGATATTGGCCCGAAATCTGCTTTAGCTATTGCTAAGATTATTGAAAATGCCGGTACGGTAGTATGGAACGGACCTGTCGGTGTGTTTGAATTTGATCAGTTTGGTGAGGGCACTAAAGTCATCGCCATGGCCATTGCTAATACCAAAGCTTTCACCTTAGCTGGTGGTGGCGATACCATTGCTGCGATTCAGAAGTACGGTATTGAAGATAATATTGATTATATTTCAACCGCAGGTGGTGCATTTCTAGAATTTTTAGAAGGTAAAAAATTGCCAGCAGTAGAAATCCTAGAGTTACGTGCGGCTGAATCTAAGCACTAAACGTATGAACTTGCCCTGAGTCATGAATAAAAATAGGGGCAAGTAGCCCCTTTTTTATTTGAATGATGTAACTACACAAAGGTAACCAGTGACTTTACGCAAAACCAAAATTGTGGCAACGTTAGGCCCATCCTCTAGCAGTGAGGAAATGCTGGCACGCATGATTGCTGCTGGAGTGAATGTCGTGCGTTTAAACTTCTCGCATGGATTAGCGGCAGATCATATTCAACGGGCAGAGACGGTTCGTGCTATTGCCACCAAGCTTAATCGCCCTATCGGTATCTTGTGCGATTTGCAAGGCCCTAAAATTCGTATCGGAAAATTTGCGCTCGGTAAGATTAGTTTAAAAACAGGCGACCTATTTACCTTAGATGCAGCTTGCGAATTGGGTGACCAATACAATGTGGGACTAGACTATAAAACCCTACCGCAAGAAGTCTCCGCGCAAACCATTTTATTGTTAGATGATGGTCGCATCACCATGCAGGTAGATCGTGTGATTGGTCAGAAAATTCATTGCGTGGTACTTAATGGGGGTACCCTCTCTGACAATAAAGGCATTAATCGCCAAGGAGGAGGTCTGTCGGCCGATGCCTTGACCAAAAAAGATCGTGAAGATATTAAAACCGCAGTCGCTTTGGAAGCCGACTATATCGCGATTTCTTTCCCTAAGTCAGCTGCAGATGTAGAGTTGGCGCGTAGCTTGGTGAAAAAGGCTGGCGGTAATGCCAGTATTATCGCCAAAATTGAGCGGGCAGAAGCCATAGATAACCTTGAGGCGATTATTGAAGCCTCAGATGCCATTATGGTGGCGCGCGGTGACCTAGGAGTAGAGGTTGGGGATGCCGCAGTGCCTGGCCTTCAAAAGCGTATGATACGCATGGCGCGTGCACAAAATAAGCTAGTGATTACTGCTACGCAGATGATGGAATCTATGATTACTAGCCCGATTCCAACCCGAGCCGAAGTCTCTGACGTCGCTAATGCAGTACTTGATGGTACCGATGCCGTAATGTTATCGGCTGAAACTGCCGCTGGCCAATATCCGTTAGAAACAGTGCAAGCGGTTCACCGTGTAGTCATTGAGGCAGAAAAAGAGTACTTTAGCCAGCAACACGTGCAAAAACTGGATCAAACATTTATCAAAACCGACGAGGCTGTTGCCGCCGCCGCCATCTATACCGCACAGCACTTAAAAATTAAAGCGATTGCAGCGCTAACCCAATCTGGCAATGCCGCACAGTGGTTATCGCGTGCTGATGCTGAAGTGCCCATCTATGCGCTATCTCCAGATAAAGGTGCACGGAGAAAACTTACGTTGCATCGAGGAGTGTACCCATATCCGATTGAGCAAGAAAACAAAAATCGCGATGAAATTTTGCGTGAAATGGAACAGGTTTTGTTACAAGAAAAAGTTGTGAATGCAGGCGATTTAGTTTTACTGACTTTTGGTGAGCCGATTGGAAGCCCCGGCGGAACCAATACACTAAAAATTATTAAAATTGGTGAGAATAGACTGAGCTAGCACCTAGCATTGCAAGTGAGTAAGCGCATGCAAATGGATAGGTAAAGTTTCGCTACGCATTTATAATATGCAACTACCAAGTCACTCTTAAGTTAAACGATCACCATGAATCAGCCTTTATTAGAGACCACAATCACTAGTTTAAAACGCATACACCAAGGTAAGGTGCGCGATATTTATGATATCGACGCCGAGACCATGCTGTTAGTGAGCACGGACAGACTTTCTGCGTTTGATGTGATTTTACCTACCGGCATTGCTAATAAAGGCGCGATGCTAACGCAAATGGCCAACTTCTGGTTTGATAAACTAAAAGGCGTCGTACCCAACCATTTAACCGGTATTGATCCAGTCAGTGTGGTGAGCAATTCTGCTGAAAAAATACAGCTAAAGAACCGCTCAGTAGTAGTCAAAAAACTAAAAGCTTTGCCGATTGAAGCCATCGTGCGAGGGTACCTAGTAGGTAGTGGTTGGAAGGAATACAAAGCCAAAGGTACTGTTTGTGGCATTCAGTTGCCAGTTGGTCTGCAAGAAGCCTCCAAGTTACCTACACCACTATTTACACCATCAAGCAAAGCTGCAGTAGGTGAGCATGATGAAAATATCAGTTTGCAACAAGCAGCAGACTTATTGGGTGCAGATATGTGCGCGCAGGTCGCTAAAGCAAGTCTTGCACTCTATGAACAGGCTGCGGCCTATGCGCTAACTCGCGGCATTATTATTGCGGATACTAAATTTGAATTTGGTTTAGATAAACACGGTGTTTTGCACGTTATGGATGAAGTGCTGACTCCTGATTCCTCAAGATTTTGGCCAGCCGATAGTTATGTAATTGGGAAAAATCCTCCTAGCTATGATAAGCAATATGTCAGGGATTGGTTAGAAAGTACTGGCTGGAACAAAACGGCGCCAGCGCCAGTTTTGCCGGCAGATGTCGCACAAAAAACTAGTGCTAAGTATATGGAAGCCTTTGAACGCCTCACAGGCCAAGGGCTTAATCTAGATTAACTGATACTGCTCTTATTCCAGACTTAGGTTACTTCAATAATCTTGTATTTACCTCAAGGCTGAGCTGCTAAGGCACCTTGAGAACGCGCAGTCCAGCTAAGCCCTTAATTTAATTGGGCACTTTTCTGTGATTTTGTCATGGGCTTGCTATAATTGCGGCTCAAAATTAACCCTTATAAAAAATTACCCTCTAGGAATTAGTCATGTCGTTAAACCAAGTGCCAACCGGTAAAGATGTCCCCAATGATTTTAATGTAATCATTGAAATCCCAATGCAGGGTGACCCAGTCAAGTATGAAGTTGACAAAGAAAGTGGTGCAATTTTCGTAGACCGCTTTATGGGTACAGCTATGCAGTACCCAACCAACTATGGTTATGTTCCTCATACGCTAGCCGACGATGGCGATCCAGTTGATGTCTTGGTCATGACGCCAGTACCATTAATTCCTGGTGTGGTGGTTCGTTGCCGTCCACTAGGCGTGCTTCTGATGGAAGATGAAGCTGGACTAGATGCTAAAGTATTAGCTGTGCCAGTTGAAAAAGTGTGTGGTTTATATGGTCACTTAAAAACGCATAAAGACGTTTCTGATTGGCGCCTTAATATGATTTCACACTTCTTTGAGCATTATAAAGATTTGGATAAAGGCAAATGGGTCAAAATAAACGGTTGGGGTGATATTGATCAAGCGAAGAAAGAGATCCTTGAAGGCGTAGATAACTACAATAAAGCTAAGGTAAAGCCAGCTTTCTAATCAAATACAGTCAGTTAAAGATCAGTAAAAAGGCAGCCTAGGCTGCCTTTTTACATTGCTACACTTGCTAAAGTAAACCTTACAGATGTAACAGTGGCACGATTAATAACGCCACAATATTGATAATTTTAATCAATGGGTTTACTGCAGGACCCGCGGTATCTTTGTAGGGATCGCCTACCGTATCGCCAGTAACAGCCGCTTTATGCGCCTCTGAGCCTTTACCGCCGTGATTACCATCTTCAATGTATTTCTTCGCATTATCCCATGCACCACCACCTGTACACATTGAGATTGCCACGAATAGACCAGTTACGATGGTGCCCATTAACAAGCCACCTAGTGCTACAGGTCCAAGAATCAGACCTACAGCGACCGGAACAGCTACTGGCAAGAGTGATGGAATCATCATTTCTTTAATAGCGGCTGTGGTCAGCATATCAACAGCTTTGCCATACTCAGGTTTGGCAGTACCTTCCATAATTCCCTTGATTTCACGGAACTGACGGCGAACCTCTTCAACGACTGCACCAGCTGCGCGACCGACTGCTTCCATGGCCATTGCGGCAAACAGGAATGGAATTAATCCACCAATGAATAAGCCAATAATGACCATTGGGTCGCTTAAGTCAAATTTCACATCAATCCCTGCACCTTGCAGTTTATGCGTGTAATCGGCAAATAACACCAAGGCAGCTAGGCCAGCAGAACCAATGGCATAACCTTTGGTGACCGCTTTAGTCGTGTTGCCTACCGCATCCAATGGATCGGTTACATCACGAACTTCTTTTGGTAAGCCTGCCATTTCAGCAATGCCACCAGCATTGTCGGTAATCGGACCATAGGCATCTAGGGCTACTACAATACCGGCCATACTCAGCATCGATGTCGCAGCAATTGCCACGCCATATAAGCCACCTAAATGATGAGATACGAAAATAGCCAAACATACGGAAAGTACAGGCCAAGCCGTTGATTTCATCGAGATGCCGATACCAGCAATAATATTGGTCGCGTGGCCAGTCGTTGAAGCCTGCGCAATATGTTTCACTGGTGCGTAATCAGTACCCGTGTAGTACTCGGTAATCCATACTAAAGCTGCAGTAAGCACTAAACCTACAGCACATGCACCAAATAACTGGTTGGCTGAGATGGTAAGGTCGCCTGCAACTAGACCATCTGGGAACATTCTCATTGTGACAAAGTAGAATGCCACTAATGAAAGCGTTCCTGCAACGGCTAGCCCTTTATACAAGGCAGGCATTACGTTTTTCATGCCGGGTGTCGCCTTTACAAAGAAGCAACCGATAATGGAAGCTACGATAGACACCGCGGCTAACATCAATGGATAGTACATACTATTCGGGCCAGCATTGCTGATCAGCAGGCTACCTAAAACCATGGTGGCAATCAAAGTCACAGCATAGGTTTCAAATAAATCCGCAGCCATGCCCGCACAGTCCCCTACGTTATCACCAACATTATCGGCAATCACGGCTGGGTTTCGTGGATCATCTTCTGGAATACCAGCTTCAACCTTACCGACTAAGTCTGCGCCAACGTCTGCACCCTTAGTGAATATTCCACCGCCAAGACGTGCGAAGATTGAAATCAGTGAAGAGCCGAAAGCCAAGCCAATAAGTGGGTTCAAGTCAGTGGCTGCTGGGCCGCCTAAGAAGGCATAAAAACCTGCAACGCCTAATAACCCAAGTCCAACGACTAACATGCCAGTAATAGCACCACCTTTAAATGCAACGTCAAGCGCCGGCCCTATGCCTTTGGTGGCGGCTTGCGCGGTACGTACATTGGCTTTTACTGAAACATTCATACCAATAAAGCCACAAGCACCAGATAACACTGCTCCGATTACAAAGCCTATGGCGGTAGTAATATTTAGAAATAGACCGATAAGGATGGCGAGAATGACGCCGACGATGGTGATGGTTTTGTATTGGCGAGCTAAATAGGCCGCTGCCCCTTGTTGAATTGCGCTCGCGATTTCCTGCATACGTGCATTACCTGCTGGTAAGCCTGTAATCCATTTACTCATTACCGCACCATACAAGACCGCTAAAACAGCAGCTCCGATGGCAATCATTAATTCGACTGACATGACTTCTCCCTATCTCAATTTTTATAAATTACGCCACGTAAGTGGTTGTCGTAAAACGTTAAAATAAAACTAGTGCGAATTGAACTCAAGTGCTAAACATGTATTGCTAAATAGTAAGTGCGATAGCTGATCAATCTAAGTGATGCAAAACTCCTCAGTTAAAATACTATTGGTGAGTGCCATTACGAGTTGAGCTGAACTTGTAAATAATTTGTAACGACGGCTCATTATTGCACTATTAGGAAGGCCTAACAACTGTTTATACTAAAGCCTAAAAATCATGAGCTGGCGTTGACTTTAGTAAGCCCTTGTTGAGTGCAACTTGTAACGTTAAGCTCACATTGGAGGTTTATCTGCTTTTTTTGCTAGCTTGCTTAGGATGTCGCCTAATGGGCTGCCAGCTAGCTTTTTAGCTAAGAGCTGTAGATCAAGTCCAGCTTTAGAACTTATTTTTTTTATGACTTTCGGCTTGGCTTGTGGACTAGATTTCACTTGCACTTTGACCCGAATTGAAGTAACTTCACACCCTAGCTTTTCTAGCTTAATCAATAGGCTAGGCATAAAAAGTTTTATTTTTGCTGCCACT
>CAIOPD010000034.1 GCA_903860085.1 uncultured Pseudomonadota bacterium | reverse complement strand
CCATCGCAAGTGGCGCAGGCTGATACACCTTTACCTGAAAACTCTTCTTCTGAAGCTAAGCCTAAGTATTGTGCTGAAGCGCCAGTGGCAATGATTAATGCATCGCAAGTGTATTCGCCACTATCGCCAACCAAGCGTATAGGTTTTTCTTTTAGGTGTGTGGTATGAATATGGTCAAAAATCATTTCGGTATTAAATCGTTCTGCGTGCTTTTTAAAGCGCTCCATAAGTTCGGGGCCTTGCACACCATCAGCATCCGCTGGCCAGTTATCTACTTCAGTGGTGGTCATCAACTGACCCCCTTGGGCAATGCCCGTAATGAGTACTGGTTTTAGGTTGGCACGCGCTGCGTAAACCGCAGCAGAATAACCAGCAGGGCCTGAACCTAGAATAAGTAAATGAGCGTGACGTGTAACCATGATTAACCTTTTAAAAATATCTAAAATGAAAAGTTGCTAGCGGAAAACCCTTGTTTTTAGCAGAGTGTTTAACGTGCTTTTAGTGCCAATGAAATTAGTTTGCTATTGTATTAGCTACGCAGCGACTTTGATACTGCTATAATTTCAGCCAACACAAAAATCTAAGGTTTTACTATCTTGTTTTTCAAAAAATCTAAACCAGTGAATGCTCGTCGCGAAGCTGAAATTCATAAATCCAATGCTGTCGTTGCCAAACTTGTAAAAGAAGCTTGGTGGATAGGGTTGGTGCTAGCTGGTCTTTATATTACTGTCATTCTCTTTACTTACCATGCTGAAGATCCCTCTTGGTCACATATGGCAGCTGCCAACACAGCTATCCACAATAGTGGCGGAAATTTTGGGGCTTGGTTTTCTGATTTACTGCTGTATCTATTTGGATTCTCAGCTTGGTGGTGGGCTGTATTAGCCTTTTACGCCATGTGGTTTGTTTACCTCAAATTAGAAGCGGTGGATCGTAGTGAAAAACCATTTCTATTATTAAATTTTATGGGTTTTGCACTATTGTTAGTAGCCTCTTGTGCTTTGGAGGCTGGACATTTAGTTAACCTTCCAGCCACATTGCCGTTAGCGCCTGGTGGTATGTTGGGGGCTAGTGTGGATAGCATTTTAAGGGGCATGTTTGGTTATACGGGTTCTAGCATGTTGTTGTTGGTTATGTTTGTAGTCGGATTTAGTCTATTTACTGGTTGGTCATGGATTATGATCACCGAGAAATTTGGCGCTGCAACCATCGCCAGTTATGAATTTATTAAGCTAAAACTGCATGACTGGCAAGATAGAAAAGCAGGTAAGGTAGTTGAATTGGAGCGCTCCGAGTTTGTTCAAACTGAACGTAAGCGCGTCGTAGATCGCGAGCCGGTCCATATTGCTTTGCCAGTGCTAGAGATTGCGCAAAGTGAGCGTGTGCAAAAAGAGAAGCAAGCACCTTTATTTGATGCGCATCCTGATTCACCATTGCCTCCGATACATTTGCTAGATGAGCCTTCAGGGACTGTGGAGCTTCCGTCAGCAGAAACGCTAGATTTCACTTCACGTTTAATTGAACGCAAACTCATGGATTTTGGAATTGAAGTTAAAGTGTTGACTGCATTTCCAGGGCCAGTGATTACGCGCTATGAGCTAGAACCGGCTGCCGGCGTTAAGGGTAGTCAAGTAACCAACCTTATTAAAGATTTAGCGCGAGCGCTATCGGTAGTAAGCGTACGCGTGGTTGAAACCATACCAGGTAAAACATGCATGGGTTTGGAAATTCCAAATCCTAAACGTCAAATCGTCTATTTATCAGAAATTATGGGCAGCCAAGCTTACGCTGATGTTCATTCACCATTGGCTATTTGCCTAGGGAAAGACATTGCTGGTAAGCCTTCCGTTGCTGATTTAGCTAAAATGCCACACGTACTAGTGGCTGGGACCACGGGTTCGGGTAAATCAGTGGCTATTAATGCTTTGATTTTAAGTCTGCTCTACAAGGCTGATCCTAGTCAAGTGCGCATGATTTTAATTGACCCTAAAATGCTAGAGCTTTCGGTATATGAAGGTATTCCGCACTTATTAGCCCCAGTAGTGACCGATATGCGCCACGCTGCCAACGCGCTAAACTGGTGCGTTGCTGAGATGGAGCGCCGGTATAAATTAATGTCTACGCTAGGCGTACGTAACCTTGCAGGTTATAACCAGAAAATTCGCGAAGCCGATAAAGAAGGTCGAAAGATACCGCACCCATTTAGCCTTACGCCGGATGAGCCAGAACCTTTGTTTGAAATGCCCTTGATTGTAGTGGTGATTGACGAGTTGGCCGATTTGATGATGGTGGTTGGTAAAAAGGTAGAAGAGCTGATTGCTCGTTTAGCGCAAAAAGCACGTGCTTCTGGCATTCATTTGGTATTGGCGACGCAAAGACCGTCCGTTGATGTCATCACTGGGTTAATTAAAGCCAACATTCCAACGCGAATTTCATTTCAAGTTTCAAGCAAAATTGACTCACGGACCATACTTGATCAAATGGGCGCTGAAGCTTTGTTAGGCCAAGGCGATATGCTATATATGCCACCAGGCACAGGTTACCCAGTGCGTATTCATGGCGCATTTGTGTCTGACCAAGAAGTGCATAAAGTGGTGAATTATCTTAAAGCCCAAGGTGAGCCTAATTATATCGAAGGCATCCTTAGCAATGAGGCTGAAGAGGGTGGTGCAGACTTTGCCGATACCATGAGTAGTGATCGGAACTCAGAAGTCGATCCGCTCTATGATGAAGCCGTAGGGATTGTGCTTAAAACTCGCCGTGCCAGTATTTCATCAGTACAGCGTCAGTTACGCATAGGCTATAACCGTGCAGCACGTCTGATTGAAGATATGGAGCGAGCAGGTTTGGTCTCTGCTATGCACAGTAATGGCAATCGTGAAGTGCTTGCACCTCACCACGAAGCTTAACTATTTAGGATGTGCATGCGTAATTTACATATCGCGCTGTTGACTGGCTTATTACTGTTGCCACTTACCGCCAGCGCCGACGGTATTGGAAGCTTAAAAGCTTTCTACAGCCAAACTCAGGCCATGCGCGCTAACTTTTATCAATTGGTCACTGATAAGCAGGGGCGCAAGGTGCAGGAAGTTAGCGGTGTCATGCAGTTGAAACGCCCCAATAAATTTAGATGGGATTACAGCAAGCCCTATGAGCAGCAAATTATCAGTGATGGTCAACAGGTATGGTTATATGATGTTGATCTTGCACAAGTCACTGTGCGGAGTCTGAACAAAGTTCTGGGCGCTAGCCCCGCAGCATTATTGGCGGGCGACAATAATCTAGAACAGGGTTTTAAACTAACTAATCTAGAGCGAAAAGATGGTTTAGATTGGGTGAGCGCAGAACCTAAAGACAAAGAGTCTGGATTTGAAGCCATACGTATAGCATTTAAGGACGATAAGATGCAAGGCATGGAATTGGTAGATAGTTTTGGCCATCAAACCAAAATTGTTTTTACGGCGCTGGAAAACAATCCAAAACTCAACAACAAAACCTTTCTATTTAAAGCGCCTAAAGACGTAGATGTAGTCGGTGAATAATCACTGATTAGATTAAATAATGAGCACAAACGTTGACCAGTTTATTTAAACCTAATAGTCCGCATCCGCCACTCGCGGAGCGCTTACGCCCAAAAAACTTAGATGAAGTAGTCGGCCAGGCTCATCTCTTGGGCGAAAATAAGCCGTTAAGGCTTGCATTTCAATCTGGCAGGTTACCATCAATGATTCTGTGGGGCCCGCCTGGTGTCGGTAAAACCACCTTGGCACGACTCATTGCTAACACAGCCGAGGCTGACTTTATTCCAATTTCTGCGGTGCTCTCTGGTATTAAAGATATACGTGAGGCGGTAGAGCGCGCAGAACTAACATTACAACAGCATGGGCGTAAAACCATCTTGTTTGTCGATGAAGTGCATCGATTTAACAAAGGTCAGCAAGATGCCTTTTTGCCTTTTGTGGAAAGTGGGCTGATTACCTTTATCGGGGCCACCACAGAGAACCCTTCATTTGAAGTCAATAGCGCTTTATTAAGCCGCGCTCAGGTGTTTGTGCTTAATGCTTTATCTGATCCTGAACTAGGCTTGTTACTCGATCGTGCGCAGCAATT
>CAIOPD010000033.1 GCA_903860085.1 uncultured Pseudomonadota bacterium | reverse complement strand
TTACGGATAATCCACTCGCGGGTTTCATGAATGTTTTTACCGGTAGATAAATCCATCACGGTATCGCCACCCCAGCGCGTGCTCCACACCATTTTTTCAACTTCTTCGCTGATGCTTGATCCTAGCGCCGAGTTGCCGATATTAGCGTTAATTTTTACCAAGAAATTACGGCCAATAATCATCGGCTCAATTTCAGGGTGATTAATGTTCATTGGAATAATTGCGCGGCCACGGGCTACTTCATCGCGGACAAATTCCGGGGTAATGGTTTGTGGAATGCTGGCACCAAAATCCTTACCTTTATGCTGAGTTTGTAGCAATTCACTCATATTGTCGCGGCGTTGATTTTCGCGGATAGCAATGTACTCCATTTCTGGGGTAATAATGCCTTGTCGTGCGTAGTGCATTTGACTCACGTTCATGCCAGCTTTAGCGCGGCGTGGTTTGCGAAGTAAATTGAAACGCATTTCAGCTAGTGCTGGATCAGCTTTACGTTGGTTACCGAATTCTGAGCTGGGGCCATCTAATTGCTCTGTATCGTTACGCTCTTCAATCCAAGTGGCGCGCAATGCTGGCAGGCCATTACGAATGTCGACATTAATCGTCGGATCGGTATAGGGGCCAGAGGTATCGTAGACCATGACAGGTGGGTTTTTTTCCGCACCAAACATAGAAGGAGTGTCGCTTAGGCTAATTTCACGAAAAGGCACTTGTATATCTGGACGTGAACCTTGGATATATATTTTACGTGAGTTAGCAAAAGGCTTCTTGGTTGCAGGATCGATCTCAGCGGTTTCATTAACAAATTTCGCGAGATTTTTTTGCAGATTTTTATCGTTGGCGTTCAATGGAGCTCCTTAAAAGCAATGGCGTAAGAAGCATTTGACGGCTGCTCCTACTAGTTTATTTAATAGGGCAGCATCTTGATGCTTTCCTACGACGGTATGACCCGTATCAGGTTCGAAGGGTGATTCTCACTATAATATTTTAGAATTTTTTCTAAAAAATATAGACCCCTAGCAATGGACGAAAATTACGCTAAAACTACAATAAAAGCAAGCGACTAAAGTAGAGGGCGGCAGAAAAAATAGGGGTAATCAAAATGGTGTTTGCAGCGTTAGCAGTTAATTTGGCTGAAATAAAATATTTCCAAAAATAATCCACCTATATTTATACATCGGCCTATGATGCATTCAGCTTGGTTGCAGTATCAAAAAACCAGCCAATTTAATGCTTAAAATATTAGGAGAACTACCATGGCTAAAGGTCAAGAACGCGGTAACAAAGAAATAAAAAAACCGAAAAAAGATAAAAAAGTAGTCGTGCTCACTAGTTCTGTTATTCCAACTAAAGCTAGCGTACCGCCTAAAAAGTAAGCCTTTTTTAGTGACTAAAACTGCGCTGCAATAACCAGCGCTCTCTATACTTGTAGGCAGTTTGCTGCATTGGTATCGTTTAGCCATTGGCAATGTATTTGTTGGCAAGAAACAGTAAAAATGAAAGACATCCTGTAGAATTCAAAGCGTTAGTGCAGTGAATAAGGCAGTAAGCCTGGCTTTTTAAGTCAGTGCCGATGAGTCGTCATTGACCTAGTGTGATTCTGCCGATATAGATTAGGCGCACTAACACCTTCTTACGTGATTCTAAACATGTCTTTGACAAACTGCAGTGGTGCTAATCAGCAACCTGGGTAATTACAACTTAGGTACATGCCACAAATACCAAGTGGCAATGCTACGATAAGGGCTCCACAGCTCGCCAATTTCTCTAATTTTTTTAGGCTTAGGCGGAGATGCCAGCTTTTTAAGCCGCATATAACCTTCTGCCACACCAAGGTCATCGGCAGGAAGCACGTCCGTGCGCGCTAGAGTGAACATGAGCATCATCTCTACTGTCCATCGGCCTATACCTTTTAGCGAGACCAGTTGCGCAATCAGCGCATCATCCGTCATGCGCTCAGCATCCACACGTGACGGAACCAAGCCCGTTAATGTTGCGGCAGCGACGCCGTATAGAGACTCTATTTTTTTAGTAGAAAAGCCGCAAGCGCGAAGCGTTTCAAAGTTGGTGGCCAATAATTGTTGGGGCGATGGAAACTGTTGGTCATACAGCGAAAGCATCCGGCCCAAAATGGCATCTGCTGCTTTCGCATGTAATTGTTGATAGGCTACGGCCCTCATTAAAGCCTCATAGGGTTCCCGCGTCAGCTTGGTTTGAAAAGTACATGGCCCGACAGTCGCAATTAATTGCGCCCAGTCCGTATCTATATTGGCAAGAAAGTCTGTGGCGGCTTGGTAGTCGGGCATTTTCATCACTCACTTATCGCTAAGTTCAGTTAGCGCCCCTAGCGAATGCAGAGTTAATCTACCTTCGTGCTAGGCCGAATGATCTGCGCTTATAGTTTCAGTTTTAATTTAATACGACGGTAAATACGACCTAGCAATGAACCATCTAAATGGTAGTGCTTGTGCAGTGGTTTTTTGACCTCCCAGCTAGCGGACATGCCGGCAGGAAAAGTGACTAAATCACCTTTACCAAAGCGAACTGGCGCCCCATTATCGGGTGTAATAACACACTCACCTTCTAGGATATAAGCAATTTCCTCTTCAGGGAAAACCCAAGGAAAGACTGAAACTTCTTTCTCCCAAGTGGGCCACTTGCTAACTCCTAATGCCTCTAGATGAGCTTTTGTAGGTTTTTTTTCGACAGTAATTTTGGTGCTAGTAACTTGGCTCATCGTATTATTTTCAAAGATTAATGTGGCACTATTCTAGCGCATACTGCGTGAATTATCATGGCGGATGGTGTTCGGTAGTAAAATATGTTTTTTTCATAGTAAGTGCAGTCAATATGCGCATTAGTTTAGATCAGGCATCCGTTTTGCTTAAAGCGGGCGAAGTGGTGGCCATTCCTACTGAGACGGTTTATGGCTTGGCGGCCGATGCTCACAATGATCATGCGCTACAAAAAATATTTTCTATCAAGCAACGTCCTGCCGACCATCCATTAATTGTCCATATTAATGATATCAGTCAAGTTGAAAACTGGGTGACCGCATTTCCTACAGTGGCGATTAAGCTAGCCACAGCCTTTTGGCCCGGCGCATTGACTTTGGTGTTGCCGGCAAAGTCGCAGGTGTCGCGTGTGGTGCGTGGTGGAGAGGCCACGGTTGCCTTACGTGTTCCTAGTCATCCTGTTACGTTAGCTTTGCTTAAACTAAGCGGCCTAAGCCTCGCTGCACCATCAGCTAATTTATTCACTCAATTAAGTCCGACCACAGCTGATCATGTGGAGGCTGGATTAGGCGACGCTATTCCCGTGGTTGATGGAGGGCCCTGCCAAGTGGGCATTGAATCTACGATTGTCAGCGTCAACGCTGCCGGTGAGTGGCAGCTTTTACGCCCTGGTATGATTAGTGAGGGCGATATCATCAACGTTGCCGGCACCTCGCAACAGTTGAATTTAGTGGGGGTGTCGCATGAAGCGACCCCTAAGGCCCCTGGCCAGCATGCACTCCATTACTCACCGCGCACGCCGCTTCTCTTGTTTAAAAATAGAGCCTCACTGATTTTAGAAAGTCAGCGTTTAAAGCAAGCTAACCTCTGCTGCGCCGCCTTATTAATTGGCCCCGGCGACCTGCCAGACTGCCAATTGTTGCAACTGGCTGACAATCCTCAGCAAGTTGCTGAGCAGTTATATAGCGCTCTTCATCACCTTGATGCTTTAAAGCTAGATCGCATACTCGTTGAATTGCCCCCCCATACAAATGCCTGGGCTGCTGTGCTAGATCGATTAAGTCGTGCTGGTTACCAAGGACCTATTTGATTAATAATCTATTTTCATTAAACTATTAATCAAATAGTAGTAACTCCCCAATAAATCAGCGTTGCCGATTGGTGAGGAATCTATACACTGGCAATATGTAGTTTCACCCCTTAGTTCTAAAATTTTACAGGCTTGAATATGACCATCCAAAGTAATTCATTAAATACGATCGCAAAATTATTAATCAGCGCGGCTGTGCTGACCTTAGTATCAGCTTGCAGCTCGATTAAAATCCCTAATCCATTTTCATCTGATACTAAGGCGCTTGGAAACGCGCCTGTGAATGCAACTGGTTATTTGTGTGAGGGTAATAAGCGTTTTTACGTGCGAATGCTGAATAATGGCAACGATGCATGGCTTATATACCCTGATCATGAAGTTAATTTAAATAAAACCGGTGATGGTCGTTATACCAGTGGGGTGATTACTTTGATCATAACTGGCGCTGATACTAGCTTAGATGACGGCGAAAAAATAGCTTACAAAGCGTGTAAAGTGCAGGCAAAAAACTAAAGTAGCCAAGTATTCACACTGAGCGTAAAGTGCAGTGTAGCCATCGATTTTAAACATTGATGATGCTTAGATTCAGGAAATTTATACACTATGGAGTGAGCCATGGATAATAAATATGGATTAGGTAGTAGCAAGGTAGCGACTGAGCACCATGAGGCCCATGATAAGAAATCTGGGCAACCGGCTGCAACATGTAAGTTTTGCGCAAGCACACATTTGGTCATGAGTCCTACTATGCATGATCACTGCTGTGCACATTGCGGTGAATGGCAAAATGATATCCCACAAGGCTATTCTGCTGGCAGAAGTAGTGACTATTAGCGACTCAAGTCAGTAGCGCAATATAGCCCCTAAACAATTTATTGGCTGTTAAAAATCATCAACTTGGTTTTTATTGCTGAAAATCCGCAAAATGTAAAAAAATACCGCTCCAACCTCAAGATTTAAGTACTAGGTCCGTTAAAAGATTCTATAATATTGCCTACAAAAACACCCTTTCCATTAAAAACTCCAAAAGAGAACATAAATGATCACCAAGAATGCTGATATTGGCCTAGTTGGCCTAGCTGTCATGGGCCAGAATTTAGCCTTAAATATTGCCGACCACGGCTACACCATCGCGGTTTATAACCGTGACTCTAAAAAAATGGTGAAATTCATTGAAGAATGTAAAGCCAATGAGCCTTCACACGAACGCGTAGTAGGTCATGCAGATTTAGCCTCATTTGTATTAAGCATTAAACGCCCACGTAAAATCATTCTGTTGGTTAAAGCCGGTAGCGCAACTGACGTAACAATCAACGCAATCTTGCCATTCTTAGAGCAAGGCGACATTATTATTGACGGCGGTAACTCGCTATGGACAGACACGATTCGTCGCGAAAAAGAACTTGCTGTTAAAGGCATTGATTTTATCGGCTCTGGTGTGTCAGGTGGCGAGACTGGTGCACGTTTCGGCCCATCATTAATGCCATCCGGAACACGCAAGGCTTGGGCTTCATTAGAGCCAATCTGGCGTGATATCGCGGCTAAAGTTGACCCAGTAACCGGTGCGCCTATGGAAGGCGGCAAACCAGGTAAGCCAGTTGAAGGTGGTTTCTCTTGCGCTGAATATATTGGTCCTGATGGTGCGGGGCATTACGTAAAAATGGTGCATAACGGTATTGAATATATTGATATGCAGCTGATTTGTGAAGCGTACTGGTTGATGAAGAACCTGCTGGCGATGCCGGCTGATGAAATCGGTAAAGTATTCGAAGAGTGGAATAAAGGCGAACTTTCTAGTTTCTTGATTGAAATTACGGCCGACATTCTGCAACAAAAAGATCCTATGGGTAAAGGTTTCTTGGTAGATCAAGTCATGGATACCGCTGGCCAAAAAGGAACTGGTCAATGGACGGCTGCAAATGCACTTGAGTTAGGTGCGCCAGCCAATGCCATTGCCGCCGCCGTTTATGCGCGTGCACTTTCTAGCTTAAAAGAAGAACGTGTTGCGGCTAGTAAGATCTTAAAAGGTCCGGTCATCGTAAAAGAGGCTGACAAAAAAGCGATTATTGAAGCGATTAAGAGTGGTTTGTATTGCTCTAAAATCTGTGCTTATGCACAAGGCTTCCAATTGATGGATAAAGCCCAAGTAGCTTATAACTGGAAACTTAACTTCGGTGAGATTGCACAAATTTGGCGTGGCGGTTGTATCATCCGCGCAAGTTTCTTGCAAAAAATCACGGATGCTTATGCATTGAATTCACGTTTGAAAAATTTAATGTTAGATCCATACTTCACTAACTCACTTAATGACAGTCAAGCGGGATGGCGTAAAGTGATTGCCTTAGCAGTGACTAATGGTATTCCAGCACAAGGCTTTAGTGCAGCTTTAGCTTACTATGACGGTTATCGTAGTGCGGTATTACCAGCTAACCTGTTGCAAGCGCAACGTGACTATTTTGGTGCTCATACTTATGAGCGCGTGGATCAAGCACGTGGTCAGTTCTTCCATTTGGATTGGCCAGAAGCGGGTCGCCCACAGTTAGAAATTAGCTAAGCCCAGTAACAAGGTAAAGCAGAAAAAAAGGGCAGAAATTCTGCCCTTTTTATCATCTAAAGCTTGAGCGATATTGCTAAAGTGTGCGACTAAATAAATTTAGCGCTAGTTGATAACAGAGTAATGCAGTTTGGGCGTCGTATCTCTCATCACCATCACGCATAAAGGCATGTTGGGCGTTAAACTCATGCCAGGTGAAATTCAGCTCAGCCGCGGTCATTTTTTCATACACCTGCATCCGGCCGGCGGTTGGAATATGGCTATCTTGCTTGCCCCAGATCATTAGTAGCTCTCCACCAATATCATGCAGCCTATCCATGCTGTGTTGCCCAGTCTTATTAGGAATAGTGAGTGCATGTAAATCCGTGGCATAAAAGCAAGCTGTGCCTTTAATCTCGGGCTGTAGCGCTGCGCGAAAAGCCAAATGCCCGCCTATGCAGAAGCCCATAGCACCTATGCTGCCGCTATACCAAGATTGTTGTTTAGCATAGTCAATCAGTGCAGCATTATCGCTATCATAGCCTTGTACATCTTTGGCCGCTTTATCAGCATTGCCTTTGTCTCGGCCGGCATCGTCATAACCCAAGATGGTGCCAATTGGGTTTAGCTCATGGAATACTTCTGGCACTAGCACTACATAACCATGGCTGGCCATCACTCTAGCGGCGCTTTCAATTGGTCCAGTTTGCTGAAATATCTCCGAATAAAAAAGTATGCAAGGATATTTTTCAGTAGGGGCGTTATTTGCTCCCACGGGGCGGTGAATGTATGTTCGCATCACGCCAGTAGGCGTAGTGATGTCGGCAGAAAAGCTTTGAACTTTCATGGATGACTTTCTATTGGGCAGTTAAATGATAATTTTGGTATTGTACCGCGTGGCTATCGCTTTTTGCGACAGTGATTTTCAAGTGCTACGTTATTAGTAAATTTTTCGTTAGCGATTAAATAGTCGATATAAGGTTTGCTAAGGGGCCTACAATTTCCGTAAAATAGTGACTCAAAATTGTGGTTGCGCAGCGCCTGCTTCACCTAGGCTTATTAGATTGCGTGGCGCATAATGGATTCAATTAAGCTTAAACTCACAGATGCCAAAAAATATGCAACTTACTATTAATGGAAAACCACGTAGCTTTGATGCCTCTAATTTTAGTGTCGCAGATTTGGTTGGCCAGCTAAATTTAGAAGGCAAGCGACTTGCCATTGAGTGTAATGGCGAAATTGTACCCCGTAGCCAATTCGCTGAAGTGCATTTGGTGGATGGTGATAAGCTCGAAATTGTAGGCGCAGTCGGCGGCGGCTAGCCATATAATCTACATGCAGTAAGCATTATGTCTAAGGATACTAAGTGTCAGATCTATTAAAAATTGCAGGTCATAGCTATCGCTCACGTTTATTGGTGGGTACAGGAAAGTATCAGGACTTTGCGCAAACACGCGCGGCAATCGATGCCAGTGGTGCCGAAATTGTGACCGTAGCGATACGCCGCACTAATATTGGCCAAACTGCGGGTGAGCCGTCTTTACTGGATTTTTTGCCGCCAGACCAATTCACTTATTTACCTAATACTGCTGGTTGTTATTCTGCCGATGATGCGGTGCGCACTTTACGCTTAGCTCGCGAGTTGTTAGATGGACACAAACTGGTTAAATTGGAAGTGCTGGGTGACCCGAATACGCTATACCCAAACATGATAGAAACCATCGCGGCGGCCAAAGTATTAGTGAAAGATGGATTTGATGTGATGGTGTATTGTTCAGATGATCCTATTATTGCTAAGCAATTAGAAGAAATAGGGTGTTGCGCGGTGATGCCATTAGCGTCGTTGATTGGCTCTGGCATGGGTATTTTGAATCCCTGGAATTTACAAATCATTATCGCGAATGCGCAAATTCCAGTATTGGTTGATGCCGGTGTTGGCACAGCTTCAGATGCGGCCATCGCGATGGAGCTTGGTTGCCAAGGCGTGTTAATGAATACCGCAATTGCGGCAGCAGGGGACCCTGTTCGCATGGCCGGCGCAATGAAAAAAGCAGTCGAAGCCGGCCGCGAAGCATTTTTAGCCGGCCGTATGCCCAAAAAACTTTACTCAGCAAGCCCTAGCTCGCCTAGTGCTGGCCTAATAAGCCGAACATGAGTAGCGCCAAACATTATGAATGTACCGTGTTAGTGGAAACGGTGTTTATACCAGAGCAATCGGATGTAGAGAACAATCGCTACGTCTTTGCCTACCAAGTTAAAATCACGAACACCGGCAATGTCCCTGCCCAACTGATTAGTCGTCATTGGATTATCACTGAGGCCAGCGGAGAGCAGCAGGAAGTTAAAGGGTTAGGGGTGGTGGGAGCGCAGCCCCTGCTTCAACCTAGTGAGCATTTCGAATATACCAGTGGAACAGTCATCAATACCCCGATGGGTGAAATGCATGGCAGCTATCAAATGGTGGCCGAAGACGGTCATCGCTTTGATGTGAGCATCGCGTCTTTTGCGCTGAGTATGCCTAGAGTGCTGCATTAGTTAGCCGCCTGTTACTTTATAGAATGAATGACTACAACGAATATCAATTGATGAAAAAAATAGCGATTTGTGGATGGCTAATCTTGGTATTAGCGAGCCTAAGTGCCTGTAGTCAAATTAAAACCAAGAAGGCTGACATAGCACCCGCTACGCCTGCTGTGGCTAAATGTGATTGTGAAAAAGGCGCAGATGTCTCAACGGCATTGCCTGCAGAGCCTTGCAAAGCCCCAGACGCCAAGGCGGCGGAGGTTAAAATTCCAGATTACGGCTTATTAAAGTTAGCCGCATGGGAAGATATTGACGGAATTAATCAAGCTAATTTAATGACAGCTTGGCCAGCATGGATGCAAAGCTGCAGCACGCTGATTAACAAACCGCAGTGGCAAAAAGTATGTGGGGCTGCTAACGATCTGAACAATCAGATGACCAATGGCGCCAAAAAAAATAGCGCAGAGGCTGTGCAGGCTTATTTCAAACAGTATTTCTCTGTGTATAAAACTACCAATATAGATGGAACAGATAACGGTTTAATTACTGGCTATTATGAGCCTTTGTTAAAAGGTAGCAGAACTAAGTCAGCCAAATATGCCTATCCTTTATATGTCCAGCCAGAAGACTTGGTTACGGTTGAGCTCGATAGTATTTTCCCCGAACTTAAATACAAGCGCGTACGCGGCCGATTAGTAGGTAATAAATTGGTGCCCTATTACAATCGCGCAGAAATTGAAGCGGATGCTTCTCCGCTACAAGGTCGCGAGCTCATTTATATTGATGACATTATTGATGTTTTTTTCTTGCAGATTCAGGGTTCTGGCTTGGTGAAACTGGACAGTGGCGAACAAGTGCATGTAGGCTACGCCGATCAAAATGGACAAAGTTATAACTCCATTGGCCGCATTTTAATTCAGCGCGGCGAACTCACAGCCGCTAATGCTTCGATGCAAGGCATTAAAAATTGGGCGCGCAATAACTTAACTAAATTACGCGAGCTACTCAATAACAACCCCAGTTATGTGTTCTTTAGAGAGCTACCAGCAGGTTTGCCAGGACCGTTAGGCGCCCTTGGTGTCCCAATACTGGGTGAACGTAGTGTGGCGATTGACCCTAAATTTGTACCATTAGGCGCACCATTATTTTTGGCAACCACAGAGCCCAATAGCAGTAAGCCATTAAAGCGCATGGTGATAGCGCAAGATACTGGTGGTGCTATTAGAGGGGGCGTACGCGCGGACTTTTTTTGGGGCGCTGGTTTTGAGGCGGGTGCAAAAGCAGGTGCAATGAAGCAACCTGGAAAGATTTGGGTATTTTTGCCCAAAGAATTTATCTTTAAAACGACGCCATAAAAATCAAGGACCCTTTGGTCCTGTTCTGTTTAGAATTGCTTTAATCTAGCTTTCAGCAACGCCATATTGCTGACGATATGCTTCAACGGCATGTAAATTATTGGCCATTCCCGGTTGGTTTTGTAAATAACTCAGCAAGTCATCTAGATTGGTAATGGCGCAGACAGGTATTTGGTTGTTTTTAATGACTTCTTGAACTGCTGAAAGTGCACCTAAGCCCTTTTCTTGTC
>CAIOPD010000032.1 GCA_903860085.1 uncultured Pseudomonadota bacterium | reverse complement strand
GGCTTGTTTTTTGGTTGTATTACTTGTTTTCTTATCACTGCTTTTCATTGCTTCCGTTGGTCTGCGAACAGCAAAACCATTGGGGTAACGTAAATCTGCGTAGCTAATTTTCTTATTTAATGCGGCGATGGTCGTTGTGTATACATCAGCAAACCTCTCTAATCTAAGCTGCATTTCTACACGTCCAAGTTCCATCACCATGCCATTACTTGTAGTCACCTGCCATGCGCGCCTCGGTGTCAGTGCTATGGTGCTAATCTCTAAGTTTGCCAACTTCAAGGCTTTACTAAATTCTGCGTATTGCGAAGCCACTTCAATCACACCATCTCCGGGGCCATAAAATATCGGCAAGTCACTTCCAGAGGCGGCATGAAATAATTCGCCATGCGTGTTCACTAAGGCAATGCTGCCCCAACGCGCCAATGCTTGATGCTCTTCAATTGACACTTCCAACTTATCCGGCCAACGTCTACGGAGACTGACATTACGTGCCCACGGTAACTTCTCAAATGCATCACGTGCTTTAATCAAATCTAATGTGAAGAAATTACCCTTTAAATGTTTAGCGACAATCAGTTGAATCTGCTCACGGCTCACGTGATTTAGTTGCCCTTCCACCTTTACTTCACGTAACGGGAAAATTGGCAAATGCACCACGGCAAATAGCGCCGCATAAAGCATGCCCAGCACACTCAGGGCAAACAGAAAATTAGCGACCCAATTCAATAATCGAGGCTTATTCCACATCAGCCAACTCCAGAATACGGACTACTAACTCTTCAAAACTGATGCCTGCAGCTTTAGCAGCCATTGGCACTAGGCTATGATCGGTCATGCCTGGGCTAGTATTAACTTCCAAAAAGTAATGTTGTCCAGCTTCATCCATTAAGAAATCCACTCGGCCCCAACCTTTGCAACCCACCGCAATAAATGCCTGCAATGCTTGCTGTTGTATTTCAGCTTCTTTTTCAGCGCTTAATCCACATGGACATAAATACTCAGTATCATTACGCAAGTACTTAGCTTCAAAATCGTAAAACTCATTTTTAGGCACAATACGAATAATTGGGAGTGCGATATAACCCGCAGCAGCATCGCCAATGATGCCAACCGTATATTCGCCACCACCAACGAATGCCTCAGCTATTACTAGAGGATCAGCCTTAGCCGCCAACTCATAAGCCGCTTTTAAACCACCTGCTTGCTTAACCTTGCTAATGCCGATGCTGGAGCCTTCATTAGCTGGCTTCACAAACATCGGTAAACCTAGTTTCGCTTCTATTTCAGCAAAATTACTATTAGCCGTGACCAGCTCAAAATCAGGCGTCACAATATTTAAAGCCCGCCACAACAACTTGGTACGCCATTTATCCATACCGATAGCTGAGGCCATCACACCACTTCCGGTATAAGGAATTTCCAGCATCTCCAATGCGCCTTGAATGCAGCCATCTTCACCAAAGCGACCATGCAGATTAATAAATACGCGATCAAAATTCTCCAAGTCATGCAGTGGTTGCTCAAGCGGATCAAAACTGTGCGCATCTACGCCTTGTATCTGCAATGCGCGTAGCACAGCAGCGCCACTTTTAAGCGAGACTTCGCGCTCACCTGAGCGACCGCCCATCAATACAGCGACTTTCCCGAATTTATTATCTAACTTCATATTCACCTATCACTTTTACTTCTTGTTGCAAGGCCACGCCAAATTTTGCCAAAACGGTTTCACGCATATGCTTAATTAACAACTCAATATCCAGTGCATTGGCATCGCCGATATTCACGATAAAATTTGCATGTTTTTCTGAAACTTGTGCACCGCCAATCAGGTAACCCTTTAATCCACTTGCTTCTATCAGTCTGGCTGCATGATCTCCCACCGGGTTTCTAAAGGTAGAACCTGCGTTTGGTAAATTCAGCGGCTGCGAAGCCAAGCGTCTTGCCAATAAATCTTTAATTTTTTGTGTGGCTTCATGGGCTCCTCCAGCATCTAACTTTAGCCATGCACCGACAAACCACTCGCTTGCCACTGGCATATCTACGTGCCTGTAACTGGCTTTGAATTCGGATGCATCACGCGTATGTAGCTGGCCCTGTCTGTCTACAGTCACCACGCGACTCACCACACCCCAAGTTTCGCCGCCATAACATCCAGCATTCATTGCAAGTGCTCCGCCTAACGTGCCGGGAATCCCTGCAAAAAATTCAGCCCCTTCCATCGCTTCTTTAGCGCAGAATTTAGCCAACTTGGCGCAGGTCACCCCAGCCTCCACAAACACTAGACCCTCTTCCATTCTTAATTCAGTCAGTACGTTATGCATCAAAATTACCGTGCCGCGAATACCACCATCACGCACGAGAAGATTAGAACCTAAGCCTATAAAATAAATAGGTTCATTTTTCGCTACACTTTCCAAAAACTTGCATAGATCATCCAAGCCTGACGGAATATATAGGCGATCAGCCTTGCCGCCTACGCGCCAACTGGTATGGCGCGCCATAGGCTCGTTAAACAACAGTTTTCCAATTTCATTTTGAACAGCGTTCATCATCAATTGAGCCTTGCTCTGTCCATGGTTTCAGCTAAAAGCTTAGTTTGGCTCGCCGCTTGGCCGATAGAACCCGCGCCCATAACGATGACCACATCATGGTCCTGCGCTAAACCTAAAATAGCCTGTGGCAAGTCGTTCGTACTTTCTACAAATAATGGCTCCACTTTGCCAGCCACACGAATCGCGCGAATCAGTGATCGCGTATCAGCAGCCACTATCGGCGCTTCTCCCGCGGCATAAACTTCGGTAAGTACGACTGCATCGGCACTTGAGATCACTCGCACAAAATCTTCAAAGCAATCACGAGTTCGGGTATAGCGGTGGGGTTGAAACGCAAGTACTAAACGGCGTTCTGGAAATGCCGCACGCGCCGCTGCAATGACAGCTTGCATTTCAACTGGATGATGTCCGTAATCATCAATCAGGGTGAAACTACCGCCATTCTTCGCGGCAACTTCACCATAACGCTCAAAGCGGCGACCGACACCTTTGAATTCTTTTAAAGCCTTAATAATCGAAACGTCAGGCACATTTAGCTCACTGGCAATCGCAATCGCCGCCAATGCATTTAATACATAGTGATTACCTGGCAGATTTAGCGTTACATCAAACTCAGTGGTCACGCCATTAATTCTCTGCACCGTAAAGTGCATTTTTCCATCATCAGCACGTACATTCTTGGCACGTATGCGCGCATCTTCACTAAAACCATAGGTCATGACAGGCTTAGTCACCCGAGGTAAAATCTCACGAATATTTGCGTCATCTATACACACCACAGCCATACCCCAAAATGGCAGTTGCTGTAAAAATTCTACAAAAGCGCTTTTGAGTTTATCAAAGCTATGCTCATAAGTTTCCATATGATCTTGATCGATATTGGTCACCACCGCCATCACGGGCGTTAGGTGCAAGAATGAAGCATCAGATTCATCAGCCTCAGCCACAATATATTCACCGGTGCCTAGCTTAGCGTTGGCGTTAGCCGCTTCCAACTTGCCACCAATGACGAATGTTGGATCCATCCCTGCTTCGGCCAAAATACTAGCAATTAAGCTGGTGGTTGTGGTTTTGCCATGCGTGCCGGCGACTGCAATCCCCTGTCTGAAACGCATCAATTCAGCGAGCATTAGCGCACGCGGCACCACTGGAATATTTTTTTGGCGCGCGGCAATCACTTCTGGATTTTGCTCATTGACTGCACTAGAGACCACCACCACATCGGCAGCACCTAGATTTGCAGCGGCATGGCCTTGATACACGGTTGCACCAAAAGCTATTAGACGTTTAGTCGTAGCATTGACGACCAAGTCAGAGCCGCTGACGCTAAAGTCTAGATTCAGTAGCACTTCTGCTATCCCGCTCATGCCGGATCCAGCAATGCCGATGAAATGAATGTTTTTTACTTTATGTTTCATGCGGCAAGCTCCATACAAATATTGGCTACCGATGCAGTCGCTTCTGGTTTACCTAAAGCGCGCGCTTTAATGGCCATGCTTAAACATTGCTCACGGCTTAAACTTTGAATCAACTCGGCAAGTTTTTCGGCCGTAAATGTAGATTGCGAGACTAATATGGCCGCATCTGCATCTGCTAAATAACGTGCATTACTTGTTTGGTGGTCATCCACGGCATGTGGGAACGGGACCAATACACTGGCCAAGCCAGCCGTTGACAACTCGGCGATGGTCAACGCCCCCGCACGGCAAATTACAATATCAGCCCAGCTATACATGGCGGCCATATCCTCAATATAGGCCAAGGCCTCGGCTTTTACTCCCGTCTGTTCGTAATGCGCTTTTAAAGCAGTGATATGTTTTTCACCAGCTTGGTGCACAACTTGCGGACGTTGCGCCATCGCTATGGTTGCTAAAGCTGTTGGCAACACTTGGTTTAAGGCTTGCGCACCCAAACTGCCGCCGACGACTAAAAGTCGTAACGGTCCACTTCGTGTCTGCATTCTGCTTTCTGGTGCAGCAACTTGAGTAATCTCTTTGCGTACTGGATTACCCACCAGCGTTGCCTTTGTGCCAAATGCAGCCGGAAAAGCAGATAACACGCGACTAGCAAAATGAGACAATGTCTTATTGGTTAATCCTGCCACAGAGTTTTGTTCATGAATCACCAAAGGTTTACGCATAACATAGGCCATCAATCCACCAGGAAATGCCGCAAATCCTCCCATACCAAGCACAAGGTTTGGTTTAAATTTTGCAATGGCCGAGTACGCCTGAGCCAAGGCAAGACTTAATTTTATTGGTAGCAATAACCAACCCATTAAACCCTTACCTCGCACGCCGCGCATGGTCATCATCGCTTTTTGGTAATTTTTATTGGCCAATAAACGGTTTTCCATACCACCTACGGTGCATAGCCAAACAATATTCCAGCCCTTATCTTGCAAATGATCAGCCACAGCCATTGCTGGGTAGACATGCCCCCCAGTACCACCAGCCATCACTAATAATGTTTTAGTGGTCGCGGTCATGCTGGGATGCCTTTTTGTAAACGTCTATTTTCAAAATCGATGCGCATTAATATGGCCATACCGATGCAGTTAGCTAAAATACCACTTCCTCCAAACGACAATAAAGGTAAGGTCAACCCCTTGGTCGGCAATACACCCATATTCACGCCCATATTAATAATGCCTTGCACGCCTATCCAAACGCCTAAGCCTTGTGATAACAGCGCCGCAAAATAGCGTTCATTGGCAATCGCTTCTTTGGCAATCGCAAATGAGCGTAGAACGATCCATACAAATAAACCAACTACTGCCAACACGCCAATAAATCCAAGCTCTTCAGCGATTACCGCCAATAAGAAGTCGGTATGCGCCTCTGGTAAATATAGTAGTTTTTCAACGCTGGCACCTAAGCCCACACCAAACCACTCACCGCGACCAAAAGCAATCAGAGCATGCGACAACTGATAACCTTTTCCATATGGATCAGCCCACGGATCCATAAAACCAATCACGCGTTCCAATCGGTAGGGTGAACTCCAAATCAGGAAGATGAATCCGACTACCAACAATACGAGTAGCCCAGCAAAGATGCGGCCATTAATGCCACCTAGCCACAGTATGGAAATTGAAATCGCTGCAATTACGGCAAAAGCACCGAAATCAGGTTCACGAAGCAACAAGCCACCTACTAATAACATCACCACCAACATTGGTAAAAAGCCTCGTGTAAAACTATTCATTAACGCGGCTTTACGGACGGTGTAATCAGCCACATACATGGCGGAAAAAAGCTTCATAAGCTCTGAGGGCTGTAAGTTAATCACGAACAATGACAGCCAACGACGGCTACCTCCAACGACACGGCCGATACCTGGAATGAGCACCAATACTAATAACGCCATGCCAAATAAGAATAAGTAGGGCGCCATTTTTTGCCACCAAGAGATGGGAATATTAAACACCACCAGCGCCGCGGCCAAACTGATTACAATAAATATTGCCTGACGCACTAAATAGTAGTGACTGTTATGACCCACCGCTTTATCTGCTTCTGCAATCGCAATTGAGGCTGAATACACCATCACCAAACCAATGCCAAGCAGTATAAGTACCGTCCATAGGAGGCCTTGATCATAAGGTGAAGAATTGATGCGCTCACGATTTAGTATGTTGGTAATCATGCAGCCTCCTGCAAACCATTCACACAACTCACAAACACCTCAGCTCTATGCTCATAATTTTTAAACATATCAAAACTGGCACAAGCTGGAGATAGCAACACCGCATCGCCAGCACGAGCCATTCTTTTAGCGATGGTGACTGCTTCGCCCATATCTGCCGCACGGTAGATAGGCACATCAATGGCAATGAGTGCTGCTTCAATGATGCCCGCATCGCGCCCGATCAATACTACTGCACGCCCATTAGCTTCTACCGCTGCTTGTAATGGTGTGAAATCTTGACCCTTACCTTCACCGCCAGCAATCAGCACCACTTTTTGTGGTTGGCCATGTTTATAAAGGCCAGCAATGGCAGCACAGGTAGCGCCAACATTAGTGCCTTTAGAATCATCGTAATAGTCCACTTCATTAATATTAGCGACCCACTCAACTCTGTGCGGCAAGCCTTTGAAGTTATAAAGCGTTTGAATAATCGGCACATAATCTAGACCTATACCTCGACAAAGCGCTACTGCAGCTAAAGCATTCGCGGCGTTATGTAGGCCAGCAATTTTTAGATCTTGCATATTAATCAGCTCTTTTCCGCCCTGAACTAACCATGTTTCACCAGACACTTGGCGCAAACCAAAACCTTGAGCATCAGCATCTTCATCAGATAACCCGAATGTCACTTGCGCTAATTTTGGTCGCGCCATCATCATGCTCCAAGCGTCGTCACGGTTTAGCACTTGTAATGTTGCTTGGTAAAAAATATGTGCTTTGGCAATAGCGTAATCCTGCAGACTGGCATATCGATCCATATGATCTTCAGACAAATTAAGCATGGTGGCTGCGTCAATTTGCAAGCTCGTAGTCGTTTCCAATTGAAAGCTGGACAACTCAAGCACGTAAACGTCAGGAGTATCTAAAGCCAAAGCATCTAACACTGGCAATCCTATGTTGCCTGCAACGATAGTTTTTAAACCAGCGGCTTTACACATTTCACCCACTAAGGTGGTCACAGTAGTTTTTCCGTTAGCGCCAGTGATTGCGATTAATTTCGCGCTACTTGGGCGATATTGCGCAAACAGCTCTACATCACCAACGACGCTAATGCCGCGCTGTATTGCAGCCTGAATTTGTGGTTCTGATAAAGCGATACCTGGACTCACTACAATTAAATCAACGTTGGCAAACGTATTTGCTTGAAAAGCACCACTAAAGATACTGACTTGAGGATACCGTGCTTGCACTTCTGCCATTGAAGGCGGTTGTTCACGGCTATCGGCAACTGACACTAGTGCGCCTTGCGTGCTGAGCCAACGTAATGCCGAGAGCCCGGTTTCACCCAGTCCCAGTACAAGCACACGTTTATTTTTAAGCGCTATTGGCATCAGTTTTTGTCTTATCTTAATTTCAAAGTGGATAATCCCACCAGCACTAGCATCATGCTGATGATCCAAAAACGCACTACGACCTGGGTTTCTTTCCAGCCTTTTTGTTCATAATGGTGATGTAATGGCGCCATTAAAAATATACGTCGACCGACTCCAAAACGCTTTTTGGTGTATTTAAAATAAATGACCTGCGCTGCAACTGAGAATGTTTCAATTACAAACACCCCACCCATGATGAAAAGTACGATTTCCTGACGAACGATGACTGCCACAATCCCTAAAGCTGCACCTAATGCTAAGGCACCGACGTCCCCCATAAATACTTCAGCCGGGTAGGCGTTGAACCACAAAAATCCTAATCCAGCCCCAACCATAGCTGAGCAAAATACTGCCAGCTCTCCTACACCAGGCACAAACGGTATCCCTAAATACTTAGAAAAGTAAAAGTGACCGGTGACATAGGCGAATAATGCCAATGCGCCCGCCACCATGACAGTTGGCATAATTGCCAAACCATCTAAACCATCGGTCAGATTAACCGCATTACTACTACCGACCACCACTAGATAAGTCAGGACGATAAATCCAAACGCACTTAGTGGAATGGCTAAGCTCTTAAAGAACGGAATTAATAATGTGGTCTCGGCTGGGGTCGATGCGGTGTGTTGCAAAAATAACGCCACACTAAATCCAACCACAGACTGCCAAAAGTACTTCTCTTTTGCAGACAATCCTTTGGGGTTGCGATGCACAACTTTGCGCCAATCATCCACCCAACCAATAATGCCAAAACCTAAAGTCGTAAATAAGACCACCCATACAAACTTATTACTTAAGTCTGCCCATAGCAGTGTAGATATTGCAATGGCGACCAAGATTAACGCACCACCCATCGTAGGTGTGCCCGCTTTGATCAAATGTGTTTGTGGTCCATCATCACGCACCGATTGCCCCACCTTGTAGTGAGTGAGCTTGCGAATTAAAGTTGGGCCAACTACAAATGAGATAGTCAGCGCCGTCAACGTTGCTAGTACCGCACGCAAGGTGATGTAATTAAATACATGAAAACCACGAATATCGTGGGCCAACCATTGTGCAAGTGCTAGTAACATTTAATGTTCTCCATTAGTTTGTTTGTCATGGGTCACTGTGATGGCTTTAACAATGCGTTCCATCCTCATAAAGCGTGAGCCTTTGACCAAAACCGCAGTATTTTCGGTCATGTGCGCCGCCAAATCTGCACTTAAATCTTCAACCGTTGCAAAGTGACGCGCTCCGCTACCGAAGGCCTTTGTTATATGTGCGCTTAACGTACCTAAGGTAAGTAAGGTGTTAATGCCCATGGCCTTAGCATAACGGCCAATATCAGCATGTAGCGCTTCAGCGCCATCGCCCATTTCACCCATATCACCTAGCACCAATACTTTCTCTCCCACCTGCGCCGTCAATACGTCGATGGCGGCCTGCATGGAGGCGGGGTTGGCGTTATAACTATCGTCAATCACTAGGGAGCCATTGAGGCCTGTAAAATGCTGCAAACGCCCTGGAACGCCCATGTAATTTTCTAAGCCTTGGACGATTGCCGTTTGCGTTATCCCTAACGCTAAGGCAGCTGCAGTAGCAGCTAAAGCATTACTAACATTGTGCAGACCGGGTACAGCTAAATTCACTTCAAACTCAACTTGTGGCATTTTAATTTCAAGAACACTGGCATTGGCTTCTAGACGATAGTGTGCACTTACATCGGCCTTATTTTTCAGCCCAAAACTAATGACTTTATGACTGGCAGCAGCAGCTTTCCATAGCGGAGCAAAATCATCATCAGCGTTAATTATCGCTACACCATCAGCCACAAGACCGTCAAAGATTTCGGCTTTGGCATTCGCTATCGCTTGCAATGATCCTAATTCACCAATATGCGCACTGGCTGCGTTGTTAATGACGGCCACATTAGGTTTAGCAATATGGCTTAGGTAACTGATTTCACCGCTATGGTTCATTCCCATTTCAGCGACTGCATAGCGATGTTGAGGCTGCAGTTTAAGTAAAGTCAGTGGCAGACCAATATGATTATTAAAGTTACCTTGAGTGGCGAGTACCTGTTCTGGATGTTGGCAAGCAGCTCTTAATATTGATGCAAGCATTTCTTTCACTGTAGTTTTTCCATTGCTACCAGTAATTGCCACCAAAGGAAGATTCATTTGGCTACGTTGATAGGCCGCTAACTCGCCTAGTGCTTGATAAGTATCTTTCACTACTAACGCTGGCGTGGCGCCTTGAATTTCATGATTAACAAGTACGGCTGTTGCACCCTTTGCAATGGCTTGCTGTGCAAAATCATGACCATCAACATGCTCACCTTTTAATGCCACAAACAATTGGCCAGGCACAACATGACGGCTATCAATACCAACAGAACTGAACATTGCCTCAGCGCCGATTAACTTAGCTTGCGTAGCGATAGCTGCAATGGATAACATCATTGCGCGCCTCCCACCATACTTGCTGGTTTATACTGCCTAAGTGCCATTTGTGCGACCGCAAGATCACTAAATGGAAGTTTTACCTCGGCGATTTCTTGATAATCCTCATGTCCCTTACCCGCCACTAGCACGATATCACCGGCATGCGCCGTGGCCACCGCTAAATGAATGGCCGCACTCCGGTCTGGCTCAATGCGATAGCAGTCATTTAACCCTGTCACAATCTGATGAATGATGGATGCTGAATCTTCGTTACGTGGATTATCTGCAGTGACGATGACTTCATCAGCTAACGCAGTGGCAATAGCACCCATTAACGGGCGCTTTCCTGCATCACGCTCACCACCACAACCAAATACACAGATAAGCTTGCTGCTAGGTTCCAGTTGCTCTCGCAGAGTGGCTAATACTTTTTCTAAAGCATCTGGTGTATGGGCATAATCAATCACTACCAATGGCAATTCTGCGCCCCCTAATTGTTGCATACGTCCGGGCACAGGTTTGATTTTTGCAATAGCTGCAACAGCGTCCGCTAGACTAAAATCTAAGGCCAGTAATGTCGCTAATACTGCTAGCAGATTATAGACATTAAACCTTCCCAGCACCGGCGCGCTTACCTCAGCAACACCCTGCGGGGTTGTCACCATCATGCTGATTCCTTGTTGTTGCAGCTGCAAATCACTTCCACGCACATCCCCGGCTTCTAGACCATAACTGAGTAACGCTT
>CAIOPD010000031.1 GCA_903860085.1 uncultured Pseudomonadota bacterium | reverse complement strand
TATACTGGTTGCTTGTTCACGTTGTAGTTCGCTTACTGCTGGATTCGCAAAAAGTGCAGAAACGCCAGCCTGAATTTGGGCGGGGGTGTTGGGCATTACACGGACTACGGATGTGTAATGATTCAGCCAGCGTGATATATCCCTACTTCTCACACCCGCTGCAATTGAAATAATGAGTTGCGAATTTAGTACTTGGGTTAAATCAGCGCATACCGCTTTAAGTTGTTGAGGTTTTACTGCCAATACGATGACGTCGGTATTTTGTATATCAGCATAACTGGCAGTTGCTTGCACATGAAATTCTTCTTCAAGTTGAGTGCGCTTTTGTGCGTCAAGTTCCAACACTGTAATGGACGTCATGTCGAAGCCGTGGTTTTTTAATCCACTGATAATCGCGCGTGCCATATTGCCGCCACCGATAAAGCTAATTTTCATGGTAAATATTTTCCAATTTGTCGTGGTATGTATAGGAGTGTTTAGTGGATTGTATTCAACCTGCTGACGGTTTTGGTTGTCTAGCGCCAAATAGAGCAGAACCAATGCGCACTATGGTCGCGCCTTGTTCAATGGCTATCGGATAATCCTCTGACATCCCAATCGAAAGCGTATCTAAAGCATAACCTTTTGCCAAAAGATTATCATAACATCCCCGTACTTTTTTAAATTGCATACGTTGTTTATCAACATTAGTGCTAGGTTCTGGAATCGCCATTAAGCCACGTAACTTTAAATGAGGCATGGTGCTAATCGCAGCTGCCAGAGACTCAACTTCATGAATCGAAACACCACCCTTACTTTCTTCACTATCAACATTGAGTTGAATGCATATGTTGATTGGGTCTAAATCTTTGGGGCGCGCATCATTTAAACGCTGTGCAATTTTAAGTCTATCAAGACTATGCACCCAAGAAAAATTTTGTGCGATAGCTTGTGTTTTATTGCTTTGTATTGGCCCAATGAAATGCCATTCAATAGCCAAGTCAGTTAATTGACTTTGCTTTTCTAGCGCTTCTTGTAGATAGTTTTCACCAAATAAATGAATGCCAACTTTAAAGGCCTCACGGATTACTGAAGCAGGTTGGGTTTTGCTAACAGCCAACACTTGAACTCTTTGTGGGGATTGCTGGTTGGTTTTTATGGATTGAATAGTTGCTAGGATAAGTTGCAAGCGATTGCCAATTGTGTTCATAGATCACGCAGCCTATTTTGTCGTCTTTGCCGTTATGTGTAAATTATAGCAGGAGGTATAGACGTCCTGTTGTTCTGAATATCAATATTTTAAAGCTAGTGCATTAAAGATTAATTCCTATCTTTAAAAGGTTTTTCGTAACAGCATGGCAGACGAGATTAAAATTTTCTTTAAATGCGCATATTGCAGTACGCAACTTTTTTGACCAACGATTTATTTTGCTAAATCAAACTTACTTTTTTTATTTTATATGTCGCAAACTAAATCACGATAAATATAAATATTAAAATTACAACTTTTTAAGATTTTATAGCTCCTAGGGTTTGTAATTCATTTTTATTAATATTTTAAAAGGTGTAGTCATGAGAAAAACCGGAATAGCATTATTATTTGGACTGATATCGTCAGTTGCATATGCGGGAGAGTGTACAGTTGACGCTGAAGCAACTGCGTCCATGGCATTTAACCTAAAGGAAATTGTAATCAGCAAAAAATGTACTGAAGTAACCATTAATTTAAAAAATAGCGGTACCATGGCTAAAAATATAATGGGTCACAATTTAGTGATTTCTAAAGCATCTGACATGCAAGCAGTGCTTATGGACGGATCTGCAGCAGGCTTAGACAATAACTACGTTAAAGTTAATGATGCTCGCGTAGTAGTAAATACAAAAGTAATAGGTGGCGGTGAGTCTGCTTCTGTAAAATTCAATCTAAGTAAAGTTAAAGTAAGTGATAGCTATATGTTTTTCTGTAGTTTCCCAGGCCATGCTGGCGTAATGAAAGGTAATGTAAAGTTCATGTAATTTAAGTATTTTGCAGCATTACCGTGGATGTGTTTTCTGTGATGCTGTAATTGCTATTTCAGTTATTTAAACTTCCTTCAAGAAAGGCTGATAGCTAATCCTTACAACATTAGCAATTTTCAATTTGTAGATTCCATTTTCATGAAAAAAATCCACGCCACGCTGAAAAAATATGCAAAAAAGTACTCAATATAAACCTACTAATCATAGATGGAATTGGTCACAGTAAAAAATGGCACCACAAGCTAATGTAGTTCTAATTATAGGCAGTGCGCCCGATGCGTTGTTAGCAAGAGCTTGGGATAAATCTATCTTTAGCCATGTAGTGGCTATTAATAATGCTTGGCGAGTTCGAGATGATTGGGATTACTTGGTGCATCCAGAAGATTTTCCAGTTGAAAATATGCCAAGCTTAGTATCTTCTGAACAGTCAATTATTACTGCAAAAGAATATGTGGACATTCAAAACGAATTTGGTGGATTTGTTTATGCCGGTGGCACTATGGCATATACAGCTGGTTACTGGGCGTTAGGACATTTACGCCCAAAGATATTGGTTTTTATTGGCTGTGATATGTTTTACGGTTTATCCGATAAAGCCACGCATTTTTATGGAATAGGCAGTGCTGACCCATTAAGGGATGATGTAACTTTACAATCTTTAGAAGCAAAATCAGCAAGGCTTATGTATCACGCGCTTCAAAAGGGTTGCTTGTGTTTTAATTTGTCACAATTGCCAGAATCTCGGTTGTTGTTTCCGAGAGTAAGTATCCAGCAGCTCAGCGAATATGATGGTGTTGAAGTGGAGTTGGAGCTGAAGCTTGCAATGGATAAATTTGACACCGATCAAATAGAGCAAGCAAAAAGGCTTGAGCTTGACTTAGGCTATCATTTTGAAAGTGGTCGCTACTGGGAGCACTTGCAAGATATTTGTGCAAAACAATGTCTTGCCGTTGATCATTTATGGATGAATGGGTTAATCCTAGAGCAGTCTAACGCCTAACGAAATCAATTAACGTTGAAAAACGATTTGGCCATGCACAAGCGTAGTTCTCACTTTTCCTGCAAGTTCTAAGCCAGTAAATGGGGTGTTTTTCCCCTGGCTTTTCAATGTGTTGGCGCCCACTTTCCAATATTCGTTGGCGTCAAAAATGCAGATATCAGCATCGTTATTGACGCCTAAATCACCAGCGCTAATACCTAAAATTTGTGCAGAATTTTGCGTCACATAGGCAAGGGCTCTCGCTAAATCTACTTTTTGCTCAGATGCCCATTTTATAGTTAATGTCAGTAATAACTCCAGACCCGTCGAGCCAATCTCAGCCTCTGCAAATGGTGCTAATTTTCCATCATCATCAACTGGGCTATGATCGGAGCATATCGCATCAATAGTGCCGTCTTTTAGCCCAGCACTTAAGGCTTCTTTGTCGCGCTGCGAGCGTAGTGGTGGTTTAAGGTGGCAGTTTGCATCGAAGTATGCAATATCGTGCTCTGTTAGATGCAAGTGGTTAGCACTGACATCACAACTGATATTTAAGCCTTGTTGCTTGGCGGTTCGTATCATGGCTACGCCTTCAGCCGTGGATAAACGACTGATATGAACTTTCGCACCAGTTTCCTGAGCAATCCGCAATATACTCGCCAATGCTAGCACTTCAGCAAGGCTAGGTATGCCTTTTAAACCCAATCGGCTTGCGACCTCGCCGTCATGGGCAACCCCATCTTTTGCTAGAAACGGTTCTTCTGCATGTAAAAATAAGGTGTGATCAAAAGTAGCTGCGTATTCCATGGCGCGCCATAGCACCTGAGTGTCGCTAATCGCAGTGTTGGCTTGTGAAAATCCTACACAACCTGCCTCTCGTAGTTCGCCCATTTCTGATAAGACCTTGCCTGCTAGTTGGCGGGTAAGCGCCCCCAAAGGGTAAACATGAGCAAGATGCAATTGTTTGGCGCGGTGTTTAAGCATTTCCACCAAGCCTGGTTCATCTAATACAGGATCGGTATCTGGTTGGCAGGCCAGGCTAGTTACGCCTCCAGCCACTGCCGCTTGGAGTTCGCTCACTAAGCTAGCTTTATATTCATCACCAGGTTCACGTAATCTTGCCGATAAATCAACCAAACCAGGACATACAATTAAGTCTTTAGCATCAATGGTTTGATTGGGAACAAAGTCTGCTGGTGAGTTGCCAATTGCGACAATCTTGCCTGCAGCAATAAATAAATCTAGCTTGGCATCAATGTTATTTTTAGGGTCAATCAGTCGACCATTTTTAATATGTATTTTCATGATTGTGTCCCGCCGCCTTGACCCCCAGCCAACATGGCCATTACCGCCATGCGCACTGCGATTCCGTAAGTTACTTGTGGGAGTATGACCGATTGCGCGCCATCCGCTACGCTAGAGTCAATTTCCACTCCGCGGTTCATGGGTCCTGGGTGCAATACAATGGCATCTGACTTAGCTAAGCGTAGTTTGTCTTGGGTTAGGCCGTAGGTTTTAAAATACTCCTGTGCACTAGGGAGCATAGCGCCACTCATACGCTCGTTTTGTAGGCGCAACATCATTATGACGTCCACATCTTTTAAGCCCGCTTTCATGTCATGGTAAACATGCACACCTAATTTCTCCACTTGTGCTGGGAGTAAAGTTTTAGGCGCAATCACACGCACTTCAGGTACGCCTAATGAAGTCAGCGCATGAATCTCTGAACGCGCTACTCGCGAATGCAGAATGTCGCCGACGATGGCTACTCTTAAATTGTGTAAATCGGGCTTGTACTTACGTATGGTAAATACATCAAGGAGACCTTGTGTCGGATGAGAATGGCGACCATCACCCGCATTAATTACGTGGATATGCGGTGGCACATGCTTGGCAATAAAGTGAGCAGCACCAGATTGAGAGTGGCGCACTACAAACATATCAGCGTGCATAGCAATTAGATTATCCACAGTATCTAATATGGTTTCTCCTTTAGATTGCGAGGAAGAATTCACATTTAAGCTAATGACGTCAGCCGACAGTCGTTTAGCAGCAATTTCAAACGTAGTACGCGTTCGCGTACTGTTTTCAAAAAAGAGGTTGCACACGGTTTTTCCGCGTAACAAAGGCACTTTTTTAACTTCTCGCTCAGCCACGCCAACAAATGATTCAGCGGTGTCTAGAATTTGATTAAGTATCTTTTTCGGCAAGCCTTCAATCGAAAGTAGGTGTCGTAAGCGTCCGTCTTGATCTAGTTGCGGATTATTCATGCGAGTCTGTTTTTATTGTGGATGAAGGGGTACTGCTTAAACTGGGTTGTAATGCTAAATACAATGTACCGTTGCTATGTTGAAGTAGTTGCAGATTTTGTTCTGCATCTAAAGGCACGTCAATGCCAACAATTTGTGGCGCGATTGGCAATTCACGTCCGCCTCGATTGACCAGAGCCACTAAGGTAATGCTGGCAGGGCGTCCGTAGTCAAATAGTTCATTCATGGCTGCGCGTGTAGTGCGGCCGGTGTAAAAAACATCATCAATTAAAATGATATGTTTGTTATCTACATCAAACGGAATTTGGCTGGGCCGGGTTTCAGACTTTAAGCCACGTTGCGCAAAGTCATCACGATAGAAGGACACATCTAAAGTTCCATGTTCTATTGCGTGCGTGCTGATGCTATCAGCGAGCAATACTAATAGCCTTTGCATTAACCAAGCACCACCGCTTTGTATGCCAACCAGCGCTGTATTCGCTTGTAATAGAGGCTCAATCTTATGTGCTAAGTCGTTAAGCAGTTGCTCTGCGTTAGGTAATTTAATGTCTGCTGCGCTCATTAGGCCTCATTCGTATTGTTCATAAGCTATCAAAATAGCTTTGTAGTATGGTTTGCGCTGCGACTTGATCAAGCATGACTTTTTGCGCTCGGCCTTTAATGCCGCTTTGATTTAACATAGAACTAGCTTCTACTGAGCTATAACGCTCATCAATTAGCAGTACGGGAATGTTGAAGCGACCGTTTAAGCGCCGTGCAAATTTTTTGCATAACTGACTCACATTGGTTTCTTCGCCGTCTAGGCTTAACGGCAGACCGACTACTAGTAATTTTGGCTGCCACTCTTGTACCAACTGACTAATAATGGTGAAGCGTATGTCATTACTCTCGTTGTCTATAGTGGTCAGTGGGTTGGCGCTTGCTAGCAGATGCTCCCCAACAGCAACGCCTATGCGTTGCTCCCCAAAGTCAAAACATAAGACCGTACTTTTAAGTACTGCTTCGGCCAGATAAATTTTTTCATTGTCGATTAGTTGACCATGAACGCTTTGTGTTTGAAGTGCTTGCACTAGGCGTGGCCTGCCACATCGGACAACATGGCCGGATCAACCCCTAGCAAGGCTAAGGTGACATTGAGCTTATCGTCATCTGCAGTATCGTATAAAATTTTATGCAGAGTTTCTACATCTTTGGCTTGTACCGTTAGCCAAGAGTTGGCTGCAATCTCTTGTTCTAGTTGCCCAGGCGTCCAGCCTGCGTAACCTAGTGTGAGCAACATTTTTTCCGGACCGACGCCAATGGCGACCGACTCCAAAATATCTTTAGATGTGGTGAGTGCGGTATTTTCGGCAATGGTAATGGTGCTATCCCATTCACCTGCTGGTTGATGCAAGACAAAGCCACGTTCAGGCTGAACTGGACCGCCATACATTACATATTTATGCGCTACGATGCTGTCGTGCAGTTCAACCTTGATTTTTTCAAATAAGGTTTCGTAGGTAATGTCGGTATGACGGTTAATCATAACGCCCATGGCGCCATCTTGATTGTGTGTGCAGATGAATGTGACTGATTTTGAAAAATAAGGGTCAGTCAATGCAGGCATTGCGATAAGAAAGTGACCGGTAAGATTGATATTTTCCAATGGGCGTTATTCTATCATAGTGATTTGATTAATATAGCTAAAATCAAGCATTTTTATCTGCCCCCAAATAACCAGTTACTTCCAAGCCAAACCCAGCCATGCTTGGCATTTTGCGAGGTGTCGCAAGTAATTTCATTTTGCCTACACCGCAATCTAATAAAATTTGTGAACCTATGCCGTAAGTGCGCAGCTCTTGATTGATGCGTACCGCTTGATCAGCACCTTTAATACGCTCGACTAACATTTCGCTGGTTTCTTGTTGATGTAATAACACCATCACGCCGACATCAGCATTCGCAATCATTTCCATTGCATCTAAAGTATTCCAGCTATGACTGCAGCTACTTGAGTCAAGCAAGTCAAATATAGATAAGGGCTCATGTACCCGAACCAACACTTCTTTTTCAGGAGTTGGTGTGCCTTTAATTAAGGCTAAATGGGTTTGTTTAGCAATTTTGTCGGTATAGGCGATTAGCTTCATCTCGCCATAAGGGGTTTGCACCATTCGTTCCGCAGCACGCTCAATTAAGCTTTCGTTTTGTGCGCGATACTGAATTAAATCAGCAATAGTACCAATTTTAAGTTGATGCTCGGCGGCAAATAGCATGAGATCAGGAAGGCGCGCCATATTGCCATCATCTTTTAAAATCTCACAAATTACACTGGCAGGCTCTAGTCCTGCCAAGTATGCCAAGTCGCAACCAGCTTCTGTATGACCAGCGCGAACGAGCACGCCTCCATCCATCGCCGCTAGCGGGAATATATGACCAGGGCTTACGATGTCTTGTGATTGTGCGTTTTTGGCCACAGCGGCTTGCACGGTGCGAGCGCGATCTGCTGCTGAAATGCCTGTAGTCACGCCTTCAGCAGCTTCAATGGATACCGTAAAGTTGGTGCCCATACGAGCGCCATTTTTTTGTACCATTTTGGTTAAGTTAAGTTGGTGGCAACGTGCTTCCGTCAGCGTGAGACAAATCAGGCCGCGCCCGAATTTTGCCATAAAGTTGATATGTTCTGCGGTTGCAAATTCGGCAGCTAAGACTAAATCACCTTCATTTTCTCTATGCTCATCATCCACCAATACCACCATATGGCCGCGTTTAATTTCTGCAATAATTTCTGCAGCGGGGCTAATGGTGGGTTCAGTATTTGTTGTGCTTATATTCATGTTATGCCATTTAATCTTTCTTATTCTTTCTTTGGATTGTCGATCGCCCATTCAGTCATACGCTCTACATAGCGGGCAATCTGGTCAATTTCTAAATTAACACGACTTCCGACCACTAAAAATTGCAGATTGGTATGGCTTAGGGTATGCGGGATTAAATTCATCGTAAACACATTGCTAATGACCCTATTCACGGTCAGGCTGACACCGTTCACGCAAATCGATCCCTTGGCTGCAATGTATTTAGAGATTGTTCGTGGCGCTTCTAATGTGAGTTTCCAGCAGTCGCCAAGTTGTTCAAACTCCAGCACTGTTGCGATGCCATCAACATGACCACTGACTAGATGGCCGCCAAGACGGTCGCTGAGTCTTAACGCTTTTTCAAGGTTAACCGCGTGCCCTATATTGTCTGAACCTAAGCCAGTAGTGACAGATAATGTTTCTTTAGAAACATGCGCCTCAAAATGCCGGGCGCTAAAGTTGACAGCGGTTAGGCAGACGCCATTGACCGCAATACTGTCACCTATATTGACATCTTGCATATCTAAATCATTGCAGTTGATGCGCAACTTAACGTCATCATCAGCGGTTGTCGCGCTTTGAATTGAACCTACTGCTTGTATGATGCCTGTAAACATGCCGAGATTTTATCAGAGTTGGCGTGCAATATGTTTCTTATGCACGCCTTAAGGCTGTTAGAATTTGTCTTATGTTCACCAATATAAAATCATTCGTAACAAAATTAGCCACATTTGAATTGTTTGTCGGTATGCGCTATACCCGCGCAAAACGCAAAAATCACTTCATTTCGTTTATCTCCCTCACCAGTATGATTGGCATTGCACTTGGTGTTGCGGCACTTATTGTGGTGCTGTCTGTGATGAATGGCTTCCAAAAAGAGTTACGTACGCGTATTTTGGGCGTGGCCTCGCATTTGGAAATCACCTCTAGCAACAATCAGCTAGACGATTGGCAGTCGGTTGCGGTGATTGCCGCTAAGCATCCGCACGTTTTGGCAGACGCTCCATACATCACCGCGCAAGGTATGTTGAGTTATGGCCAAGGTGTTCAGGGCGCCATTATTCGCGGCGTGCTTCCTAAGGCAGAGGATAAAGTGGCAGACTTAGGTCGTCATATGAAAGTTGGCAGGCTAGATAACCTACGTGCTGGTGAGTTCGGCATTATTTTAGGTGCTGATTTGGCGCAGGCTTTGGGCGCGCAAATAGGTGATAAAGTGGTGGTGATGGCACCGCAAGGTCAGTTTACTCCGACAGGGGTAGTGCCGAGGCTGAAGCAATTTACCTTAGTGGGTTTATTCCAAATTGGTATGTATGAATATGATGCTGGACTAGCACTAATCCATATTGATGATGCTGCTAAGTTGTATCGTATGGAAAATAAAGTTTCAGGATTGCGTCTCAAGTTAGACGATTTATTTGATGCACCCAGCATTGCAACCTCGCTTAGTGCTCAGTTAAATCGTTACGGTAGCGCGTTTTATGTTACCGACTGGACGCAGCAGCACGCCAATTTCTTTCGTGCAGTGCAAATGGAAAAGCGCGTGATGTTTATTATCCTTACATTAATTGTTGCAGTGGCCGCTTTTAATATTGTATCCACGCTAGTAATGGCGGTGACAGACAAGCGCGCTGACATTGCTATTATGCGCACTTTAGGCGCGAGTCCGATGAGTATTATGCTGATTTTTATCGTCCAAGGAGCCTTGATAGGGGTTATCGGCACAGTAGTTGGGGCAGTGTTTGGCATTTTAATTGCACTTAATATCAGCACTATTATTCCGTTTATTGAACATTTGTTGCACGTACAGTTTCTAGCCAAAGATGTTTACTACATCAGTGACTTGCCTTCAGACTTAATCTGGTCAGATGTGATTACCATTGTGCTGATGTCATTTGTATTAAGTCTGCTAGCCACTTTATATCCAAGTTGGAAAGCCAGTAAAATAAATCCAGCTGAGGCCTTGCGTTATGAGTAATTTAGACACGACGAGTATTGTCGCATGTAGAGCCCTGCATAAAACCTACCAAGGTCTAGAAGTGGCAGTGCTTAACGGCATAGATTTAAGTGTGGGCGCTGGAGAGCAAGTAGCTATTGTGGGGACTTCTGGCTCAGGGAAAAGTACATTATTACATTTACTGGGCGGCCTCGATTCTCCTACAAGCGGTGAAGTGGCTATATGCAATCAAAATTTAGTTACTTTAAGCGAAAGCAAAAAGGGCCTATTGCGCAATCAGTCGCTGGGTTTTGTTTACCAGTTTCACCATTTGCTACCAGAATTTACCGCGCTAGAAAACGTAGCAATGCCATTATTAATTAGGCGTATGCCCCGTGAACAGGCACTTAGATTAGCTGCCGAAACGCTGAATAAGGTTGGCTTGGAACATAGATTGCAACATATGCCTGGTGAGTTGTCGGGCGGTGAGCGCCAGCGCGCAGCCGTAGCAAGGGCTTTAGTGACACAGCCACAATGTATTTTGGCGGATGAGCCTACTGGCAACCTTGATCGGCATACGGCGCATGCGGTGTTTGATTTATTGTTAGAAATGAATCAAAGCCACAATTTAAGCTTGGTGGTGGTGACCCATGATTTAGAACTTGCACAGAAAATGCAGCGGCAATATAAGTTGGTTGACGGGTGTTTGCAGTCATTGTAATGGTCAATGATCAGTAAAGTTTTTCCTAGGGCCGTGGGTGAGTAACCTAGTAAATCAAATTTACTTCAGGCTTGCCCAAAAGCACACTAACGGCTAAAGTAGCGCAGGGATGAGTTCTATCCAAATACATGAAGATTTTTTAAGTTTTTATTTGAATTTTAGGGAGTTGCACCGTGTGGCAAATTATTTTAGCGGCAGGTTGGCCAATTTGGCCACTCATCTTTGCATCAGTAGTGGCATTAGCCATTATAGGTGAACGTTTTTTTGCATTACGTGAAAGTACGGTAGCACCTAAGAATTTATTGCCAGAAGTTCAAATTTGGCTAGCAAAGGGCGGTATTACTAAGGAAACGATTGCCCGTTTAGAGGAACATTCTCTATTGGGTCAATTGTTTGCTAGCGCGCTATCTAACGCCAAGAACTCACGTGAAATTACCAAAGAAGCGATCGAGGAAACTGGACGTGCCGTAGATCATCAGTTAGGAAAGTATCTTTCCACTCTAGGATCAATAGCTACTGTAGCCCCTCTATTAGGTTTGCTAGGTACAGTAATTGGTATGGTTGAATTGTTTGGTGCATTTACCAGTACTGGTCACGACGTAGCACAATTTGCACGCGGTATTTCTGTGGCTTTATACAACACTGCAGCGGGTATTGTGGTGGCCGTGCCTGCTATGCTGACCTATCGTTATTTCCGCGCAAAAGTTGATAGTTTGCTAGTGGATATGGAGCAACAAGCCATCAAACTAGTGGAAATTATTCACGGCGAACGTAAGTAACTCGCTTTAGATAGAAGGAATAGTTATGAATTTACAGCGTGGCAAGCGTCATGAAGATCTTGAGATGAACCTCGTGCCACTGATCGACGTGTTGTTGGTCATTATTATTTTCTTGGTAGTGAGTACTACTTTCTCACGTACTAGCGAACTTCAAATCAATTTACCAACGGCTGAAGCTAATGCGCCGCAAGAAAAACCATTAACCATAGAAGTCGGCATTGATGCCAGCGGTAAATATGTGATTAACCATAAAGCCATGACTGACACATCGGTGACTGCGATTGCTGCAGCGCTCCAAGCTGCCGCTAATAGCGAAAAAGAGCCTACGGTGATTATTAATGCCGACGCAAAAACCACGCATCAATCGGTAATTAATGTAATGGAAGCATCTCGCGTTGTGGGTTACACCCATATTACCTTTGCTACTCAAGCTAAAGCGGGCTCTTAAATTTCTAATTTTCTGACCACTACGTATCGACGTTAGTTATGTCGAATTCAACTCCTAAAGCAACTTCACAAGAAAAGGTTGCCGATTCAAAGACTTTATATCTTCGTTTATTTGCTTACGCATGGAAATATAAAGGAGTCTTTTTAATCGGCATTTTGGGACTGGTGTTTTTATCAGCTACCAATACCGCTTTTCTAGCGACTATAAAGCAAGTAACCGATGAGGGGTTTGTTAAACAGTCCCCCGACAAAATGGCTTTACTGCCCCTTATGTTATTTGGCTTAATGGCTGTGCGTGGCCTGTCCGGATTTTTTTCTGGCTTTGCTATGAGATGGGTGGCGCGACGTGTAGTTGAAGATTTACGCCGCAGTGTGTTTCAGCAACTGATGCGCCTGCCGATTACATATTTTGATGAGCAGTCTGCGGGTATTGTTGTTGCCAAAATTACCTACGATGTTGAGCAAATGTCTGGTGCAGCAACGCGTTCTGCCATTTCTCTAGTCAGCGACACCCTGACAGCCTTGGGCATTATTGGCTATATGCTGTATTTAGATTGGCGTCTAACTCTAATTTTTGCGCTAATTGCCCCGATTATGGCCTTTTACCTAAGAGCTATGACGCCAAAGCTACGCAATGCGGGAAAGCAAGCGCAAGACTCTATCGGCGAAATGACTAAGGTGGCAGAAGAAGCTATATCAGGTCAGCGTATTGTGAAGATTTTCGGCGCGAGTAGTTATGAAAACCAACGCTTTGCTAAAGTGGCGGCTAAGAATAGACATATGCAAATTCGGCTTGCACGTTTGTCTGGCATGAATAGTATGGTGATTGAGCTATTAGCTGCAGTGTCTTTAGGTCTAGTGGTTTACTACGCGGTTGGGCGATTTAGTGCCGGTGAGTTTGCAGCTTTCGTGGCAGCATTACTTATGTTAATTGCACCGATTAAGCATCTCACTGCTATGAATGAAGAAGTGCAAGTGGCTCTGGCTGCAGCACAGAGTGTATTCGGAGTGATTGATATTGAACCGGAAGTCGATGATGGCAAGCAAGTATTAGCGAGGACTCACGGCGAAATAGAATTTAGAAATGTCAGTCTGAGCTATCAAAATGCCAAGCGACCGGCACTTAACGATATTAGCTTTACAATACAGCCAGGTGAAAAACTAGCGCTAGTTGGTCGTTCGGGCGGGGGTAAGACGACTTTGGTTAATTTGTTGCCAAGATTTTATGAGTTGCAACATGGCCAAGTGCTGATAGACGGTGTAGATATGCGCACCCTACCTTTGGCTAATTTGCGTGAACAATTTTCACTGGTAAGTCAGGATGTGATTCTGTTTAATGACACCATCTTCAACAATATCGCCTATGGTGTGTTGCGTGATGCAAGTGAGCAAGATGTTATTAATGCCGCCAAGGCCGCGCACGCTTGGGAGTTTATACAACAACTTCCCCATGGTCTGCAAAATGAAATTGGTGATCGAGGTGTGCGTTTGTCTGGGGGTCAGCGCCAGCGTATCGCGATTGCGCGCGCCATTTTGAAGGATGCGCCAATATTGCTGCTTGATGAAGCGACTTCCGCACTAGATACCGAATCTGAGCAACACGTGCAAGCCGCGCTTGATACGCTGATGCAAAATAGAACCAGCATCGTCATCGCGCATAGACTCAGCACTATCGAGAATGCGGATCGCATTATGGTGATGGAGCAAGGTAAAATTGTTGAAGCTGGGACCCATGACACGCTTATTAAACAAAATGGCCACTATGCTAAGTTGTATCAAAAACAATTTAGTTAACCCACTCGTAACTCTGCCGCTATGACTGGCTGGCTTCAAAAGCAGTGGTTATCCTATACGCCGTGGCACGCTTTCCTATTGCCCGCCTCCCTAGTATTTTTCATTATCAGTTCACTACGTAAGTGGTTGTATCAAAATGGCTGGCTAAAATCCTATCGTTTAGCAGTACCAGTGTTGGTGGTTGGTAATATTAATGTGGGTGGCAGCGGCAAAACCCCATTGGTGATTTGGCTGGCTAAGCAATTGCAGATTGCAGGTTATCGGCCGGGCATTATCAGTCGGGGTTATGGTGGAAGTAGCCATGAGGTGTTAGCCGTGCTTTCGCATAGCGACCCTCAGCAAGTTGGGGACGAACCACTTTTGCTCGCAAGGCGCACAGGTTGCCCAGTATTTGTTGGCGTTGATCGTATAGCTGCTGGACAAGCTTTGCTGGCAGCTCATACTGAATGTAATATTATTATTAGTGATGACGGGTTACAGCACTATCGCTTGCAAAGAGATGTTGAGATTGCGGTAGTTGATGGTATCGCAGGATTTGGTAACGGCGCTTTGTTGCCGGCGGGACCGTTGCGTGAGTCAGTAGCACGCTTAACACAGGTGGATGCAGTGGTAGTAAATGGAAGGTGTGAGCTAGGTAATATTCAGGCTTTAAACCCAATTGAAATGCGACTGCAAGCGACAAACTTTTACAACTTACTTGATCCTGATAAAGTCTGTAGCGTAGATAGCTTTGCCGGAAAGCAAGTGTTGGCAATTGCTGGCATAGGGAATCCGCAGCGTTTTTTTCAACAGTTGCATACTTTAGGTTTACAGTTTGAAAGCAAAGCTTATGCTGATCATTACGCATTTCAAGCACAAGACTTTGCCGAAAATGTTGCTGATATAGTGGTGATGACCGAAAAAGATGCCGTAAAATGTCTAGACTTTGCGAAGCCTGGATTCTGGGTGTTGCCAGTAAGCGCAGATATTCAGCCAGAACTGATGGCTGTTGTATTGAATAAGTTAACTAATTAAGAGGTTATTTTAAGATGGATGCAAAGTTATTACAGATTTTAGTGTGTCCTGTGACCAAGGGACCGTTGATTTACAATAAAGCCAAAAATGAATTGATTTCTAAATCAGCGCGCTTGGCTTATCCGATCAAAGACGGTATTCCTGTCATGCTTGAAGATGAAGCACGCAAATTAGCTGAAGATGAAGAAGTTGGCTAATACGCAAAAGCCAGCATTTTATGTGGTGATTCCCGCCCGATATGCGAGCACGCGTTTACCAGGTAAGCCGTTAGTAGATATTGCAGGTAAGCCTATGGTAGTGTGGGTTGCAGAACGAGCGCATATGAGCGGGGCGCACCAAGTGGTGATTGCCACTGACGATCAACGCATATTAGATGCCGCTCAGCACCATGGATTTGCCGCTGTCATGACTAGAATAGATCATGTCAGTGGTACCGATCGTATTGCTGAGGTTGCTGCTCACCAAGGATGGGCTGACGATGCTATTGTAGTGAACGTTCAAGGTGATGAGCCACTCATTGAAGCCGCATTAATTATTGAAGTTGCTACAGCGCTAGCGAACAGCAAAGACGCCGTGATGGCAACAGCATGTCACGCCATACAGACTAAAGTTGATTTCATTAATCCAAATATAGTAAAAGTGGTGTTGGATATGCGAGGGCATGCTTTGTATTTTAGTCGCGCACCCATTCCATATCCACGTGATGCCTTTGCCGATAATGCTGAACTGCCAGAAGGCATTCCTGCATATAGGCATATAGGTATCTATGCCTACCGTGCTAAATTTCTTAAGCAATATGCCAATATCGCACCCGTTGGAATAGAGCAGTTTGAAAGTTTAGAGCAGTTACGCGTATTGCATCATGGTTATAAAATTGCAGTTGCGATATCAGATAATGCGCCAGCAGTTGGCGTGGATACAGCTGAAGACCTTGCGTACGTTCGTAGCATACTTAGCTAAATATTCTTACAACCGTCATATTAACGTCATTTTAATCCAGACCTTTTAATAAAAAGCCGCGAATGTCCTTGCGGTAAAGGGCAAGGTTTGCTATAGTCTCACCTCTCGACGGCACTTATGTCGAGCCGGACGCGGGATGGAGCAGTCTGGCAGCTCGTCGGGCTCATAACCCGAAGGTCACAGGTTCAAATCCTGTTCCCGCAACCAATAATTTTTCAAGCAAATAATGCGCTCAAAAAATAAACGGTAAAAGTTTCAAGTTTATGATTGACGGGGTTCAAAACCTCTGTATAATGCGCTCCTCGTTACGGCAAAGCGGTAACGAGATGACTTCCGAGTCGACTGATCTTTAACAATTTAACAACTGATAAGTGTGGGTGCTTGTGGTTGAGGTACGCTGGT
>CAIOPD010000030.1 GCA_903860085.1 uncultured Pseudomonadota bacterium | reverse complement strand
CGTTTACATGAAATTATTAATGCAGCAAACCAGATTCAATCTCCCCGTTATGCCACGCGTCCTACCCGTGGCTCACAAAAACGTCGATTAGAAACTAAAATGCAGCGTGGCCATATTAAGCAGATGCGTGGCAAAATAGCGACTGAATCCAATTAACAAGCAATCATGAATTTATTAGCCCTAGATACTTCTACCGAGCACCTATCACTCGCCTTAATGGTGGGTGGCAAAACGTTGACTTTCGAAGTCAACGCGGGGCAAACGCATTCGCAGATAATTTTGCCACAGATTCAAACCTTGCTGAGTGCGGCCAATTTACGGTTGGCTGATTTAGATGGACTGGCTTTTGGTGCAGGTCCGGGATCTTTTACTGGTGTTCGTATTGCGGCCGGCGTAGTTCAAGGACTGGGCTTTGGCGCAAAATTGCCGGTAGCAGGTGTATGTACCTTGCTAGCCCTAGCCGAGGAGAGTGGCGCATCTAAAGTGATTGCCTGCTTAGATGCGCGTATGGGTGAGGTTTACCACGCCGCGTATGAAAAAATTGAAATGCAATGGCATGCTGTTATAGCACCAGGGTTATATAAACCTGAAGCCGTGCCTGTTCTGGAGGGTGAAGATTGGGTAGGGGCCGGAAGTGGTTGGCAGTCCTACGCGCCACAATTAAACGCAATGTACGATGAACAATTGCAGGGCGTAGAAGGCGCTCTATTGCCAACAGCGAGTGCAATATTGCGTTTGGCACTACCAAGATTTTCTAGTGGTGAGCCATTACCAGCAAGTGCAGCACTACCTATTTACATACGCAATCGAGTCGCACTTAAAACTGCTGAGCGTGAGTTAGGGATGCGTTTATGAATGCTGTTTTAAATAAGTCGTTTGCCGAATTCCAATTGAGGCCTATGCAGATGGAGGATCTGGATACGGTGATGGCTATTGAGCCGTTCATATACTCACATCCTTGGACACGAGGAAATTTCAGTGATTCATTAAGCGCTGGACATAGTGCATGGTTATTAATGCGAGACAATAAAGTCATCGGCTATGCCTTGTTGATGATCGTGCTTGATGAAGCGCATTTGCTTAATTTAAGTATTGCGAAGACTTATCAAAAGCAAGGCTTAGGGCGATTTTTATTAGAGCATATGCTAGCAATTTCTAAAAAACATCAGGCTGTTAATATGTTTCTAGAAGTGCGTGCCAGTAATGTTTCTGCCTTAGCGCTTTATGAGAATATGGGTTTTAATGAAATGGCGGTGCGTCGTAACTATTACCCTGCAACGAACGGTCGTGAAGATGCAATTTTAATGGGGTTGGCACTATGAGCTTGAACGTTATAGGAAGATTAAAACTATGACAACGCGTGAAGATATATTGCGCGAGCTAGAGCTGATGCCGCTATGGTCCTTGCGCAACCCTTTGCCGACTTTATTAGAACTGCCCGTTAGCGACTTACCTATTGAACTAGCGCATACGCCAGTTGCTGAATCGATAGCTTTGCCCACTGTAGATGTTCCAGTTTGGCAGTATTTACGCAGTGAAGACGACGATTACTTATTTGCGCTTGCTAAAAGTGTGGGAGCAGATGAGGCGCTACTCTTGCGTAATATATTCATGGCAATGGGGATTAAAGTGACGGCGGCACCGATTAAAAGCCTTGAAGAAGCTCGGGAATTCCACCCGAAAATTGTTGTGGCTTTGGGTGAAAGTATTGCGCAATATTTATTGCAGACTAGTAGGTCTTTAGACGACCTCCGCGGCGTTGTTCATGCCAGCGCGGGCATATCGCTGATCGCTACGTATGATTTGTCGCATCTGCTTCAGCACTGGCAGGACAAGGCCAAAGCATGGGAAGACTTGTGCTTGGCAAGGCAGTCGCTTCAAAATATATAACTAATTTCGACTCAGCATGATGCAGAAAGATTGCTAGCGCTGGCGGTATCGAACATCACTTAGGCGTGTAAAACACGCGACATACTGTCCGATACTCTGTAAAATTGTCGTTTTAGCCTTGATTTGATTCTACTATGCGCGCCTCACAGTTTTTCTTTAATACACAAAAAGAAGCCCCTAACGATGCTGAATTGCAAAGCCATATTCTTATGGTGCGTGCAGGGCTGATAAAGCGTTTGGGATCAGGTCTTTATAGTTGGATGCCATTAGGTTTGCGCGTAATGCGCAAAGTGGAAGCGATTGTGCGCGATGAAATGAATAAAGCGGGTGCGTTGGAGCTATTAATGCCAGCTGTTCAGCCTAGAGAGTTGTGGGAAGAGACCGGTCGTTGGGCTGTATTTGGCCCACAAATGCTTAAAATTACCGATAGACACAGTCGTGAATTCTGTTTTGGCCCTACCCATGAAGAAGTGATTACAGATATTGCACGTTCAGAAATCCGAAGCTACAAACAACTGCCACTTAATTTTTATCAAATTCAAACTAAGTTTAGAGATGAGATTCGCCCTCGTTTTGGTGTGATGCGTGCGCGCGAATTTATGATGAAAGATGCCTATTCTTTTCATACAGATTTTGCCTCGCTAGAGCAAACATATCAAACCATGTATCAGTCTTATAGCAACGTATTTACCCGCTTAGGCCTTAAATTCAGGGCGGTCAAGGCTGATAGTGGTGCTATTGGTGGTGATGGTTCGCATGAATTTCATGTGCTAGCGGATTCGGGTGAAGATGGTTTGGCCTATTGTGAGACCTCTGATTATGCGGCTAATGTGGAGCTGGCTGAGGCATTACCACCTAGTAATATTCGCGCTAATGCAAATGTTCCAATGCAAGAGGTAGATACCCCTAAGCAAACCACTTG
>CAIOPD010000029.1 GCA_903860085.1 uncultured Pseudomonadota bacterium | reverse complement strand
TCATCGTTCCATGCTGCTACTGAGGCCGCTTGCACTGCAGGGTTCATTGCGCAGCCGTGATAAGTACGAAACAAAGAGAACTTTTCAATAATGCTGGCGTCACCTGCCACAAAGCCAGAACGCATACCCGGTACATTGGAGCGCTTGGATAGTGAACTGAATATCATTAGGTTTGTATAGTCACGGCCTAATAGATGTGCTGCTTGCAGCGCGCCTAAAGGCGGGTTGGATTCATCAAAGTAGATTTCCGAGTAGCACTCATCTGCGGCAATCACAAAACCATACTGATCTGACAAATCAAATATAGTTTGCCACTGCGCTAGGCTCATCACTTTGCCTGATGGATTGCCTGGACTGCAGACATAGACGAGTTGCGTGCGCGCTAATACATCTTTTGGCACGCTGTTAAAATCCATGGCGTGCTGATTTTCGGGGAGCGTGTTTAGAAAATAAGGCGTAGCCCCAGCTAAAAATGCGGCGCCTTCATAAATTTGGTAAAACGGATTGGGGCAGATCACCACTGGATTAGGTTTTGTACGATCAATCACGGCTTGTGCAAAGGCAAAAAGCGCTTCACGACTCCCGGTGACTGGCAAAATTGCCAATTCAGGGTTTAAGGCGGGGATATTATAGCGGCGTGAAATCCACGCGGATATCGCTGCTCTTAGCTCTAAGGAGCCAATCGTAGTCGGGTAGGTTGCTAAACCAGCAAGGTTGTTAACCAAAGCATCTTTAATGAGCTGTGGTGTTGCGTGTTTAGGTTCGCCTATGGATAAATTAATCGCTTGGTAGGCCGTATTTGGCGTGGTGCCTTTAAATAAATCACGTAAGCGTTGAAATGGATAGGGCTGAAGTAAGTTAAGATTTGGATTCATAGTTGTTATTGTAATATAGCGCGTGGGCTAAGTGTTCTAGCAAATTAATTAAGTATTCTAGAAAAACTCACTTAGCCAGTTTCCAACGCAGATGGGCCTATGGTGTCGTTTAGATTCTAAGTGCAAATCCCAGCTAATTATTATTAAAAAAGTGCATGTCTTGAACAATCTCGATCAAACCCAACCAAATTCTCATCAAGCATTCGCCATATTCGGTTTATTGTTTGGTGCGTTGTCGTGGGGCCTTATTTGGTACCCATTTCGCTTATTGTCTGATGCAGGCTTATCTGGCGTTGCCTCCAGTTTCTATACCTTTAGCTTAGCGGCCCTCATTGCTGGGATTTATTACTTTAAGCACTGGCGCGGTGCATTTAAGCTCCCGTCTAGCATTATTTGGTTAAGTTTCGCCGCTGGCTGGACTAACTTAAGTTACGTATTGGCAGTGATTGATGGCGAAGTGATGCGGGTGATGCTGTTATTTTATTTATCGCCGCTTTGGACTCTTATCTTGGCGCATTTTGTACTCAAAGAAAAAACGCAACCGAGTGGCTATATTGCAATTGCCACCTCACTATTAGGTGCATTTATTATGTTATACGACCCCAATATAAGCAGTCTGCCTTTACCGAGGAATACGGCTGAGTGGATGGCGTTGTCTGCGGGTATCGGTTTTTCAGTAAGCAATGTGATTACACGGCAGGCTACCCATTTAACGTTACGAGCCAAATCTTTTGCTATTTGGTTGGGTGTGGCGGTGGTAACGCTTTGCTTTGTACCGTTTATGCCTTCTGGTTTGGTACCACCTAACCACATTGCAGCCAGCCATTGGGTCATGATGCTGTTTATTGCATTGTTACTGATTGCCGTCACCACTTTAGTGCAGTATGGGGTAACGCAGATTAAAGCAACGCGTGCTTCAGTCATCTTTTTGTTTGAATTAGTAGTTGCTGCTGTGGCTTCTTATTACTTAGCCAATGAAACCATGGCAATGAATGAGCTAATAGGGGGCGCACTCATTGTATTAGCCGCTATTTTCTCGGCGAGCAGTTTTGAAGATTAATGCGTTAGGTGGGTGTTATTTATTAATTCTTACAATGCTTGAGCCATAAGTCTTGGTATAAATTTTCCAATGATTTGGTAAAGTGCGGTGTATCAAATAGCGCCACGCTACTTTTAGATGCATGTAATTTTTCTTTGATTAGCTTTATCTGCTCAGGATTGTTTAACAGATAAAGTGCTTTATTTTCATAATCTTGCATATTAAAGGTGATAAGTTCAGTTAAGTCTATTGCTGTTAATAAGCTACCTGCAACTCGCGAAGCAAAGGTGTCGCCAACACAAGTCAGTAATGGCAATCCCATCCATAGGGCATCACTACAAGTGGTATGCGCATTGTAGGGATTGGTATCTAAGAACAAATCTGCATGCACATGACGTGCAAGATGATCGGCAATCTCCACGCGCGGTGCAAACACTAAGCGGGCTTTATTAATGCCAAGTAATTCGGCCTCTCGGATGAGGTTTTGTTTGGCCCATATATTACAGTCTAATAGCCAAAGTACGCTGTCATCTTGTGCTTTGAGTAGTCGCATCCATAGCGTAAATACCTCAGAACTAATTTTAAAGCTTTGGTTAAAGCAACAAAATACAAAACCGAACGCAGGTAACCCGCAAGCTTCACGGCTAGGTGTTTTGCCAACAGGGCGCTTGCGATCGTTTGCCTGGTAACAATCAGGTAATAGCGCTAGCGTTTCTGCGTAGTCAGGCGCGCTAGTCGCTGGGGTAATAAAGCCGTCACTGAGAATGTAATCAAATAATGGTCGTTGCTGGCCTTGGCCTAACTTGATGCTTCCCATGGTGCCTGGGAATCCTAGCCAGTTGATGTTCATTGGCGCTGGTTTCAATGCGGCAATCCCGCTGCGACTATTTTGTGTGAAGCCGGTTAGGTCAACCAGGATATCAATCCCGCAATCATGAATTTTCTGCGCCGATTCAGCCTCAGATAAGTTTCGAATATCATGGAAGTGGTCAAAAGCTTTGACCAGTCTCGCTCGGGCTAAGCTCTGATCATTAACCCCATATGAGAACGCGATAACCTCAAACTGTTGACGGTCATGCAGTTCTATCAATTCACTGACCAAGAAAGCGAGTGGGTGTAACCTAAAATCAGCAGATAGGTAGCCAATTTTAATTTTTTGTTTGGGCTGTACTTCGCTAAACGTATAGGGTTTACTTTGCGCTATAAGACCCCCGTAACGGTTATTAACCCAGTTGTCGGCACAGGTTTTTTGTTCTTGGGCACTGGTGCCGGCCATGGCTAAAAATGCAAAAGGAGAAATTTGCGCGCTAGGTTGGGTGTTCACCCATTCCCGTATCTGTTGAATGTCCTTCTCTAGGCCTTGCCAAGCGCATGTGTGCTGTTTTTGGTGCACGAGGTGAACCTTGGCATGGTGCAGTTGCGGATTATGCGTTAGCGCGCTGGTATAGCTGGCAATCGCTAAATCAAGCTGACCTAATTCGCGTTGCACATTACCTAGGTTGTTATGGATGTCAGCATCATCTGGCGCATAAATGAGCGCCAATTGGTAAGCCTTGGCTGCAAGCGACGCCTTGCCTAGCTCACGCTGCGCATTGCCTAAGTTGTAATGTAAAGTGGCATCCTGTGCGTTAAGTGGTATCGCTTCTTGAAAGAAGGTCTCAGCTTGCTGGAAGTGTCCAAGTGCGTGTGCTTGATTGCCTAGTGCTGTTAGGCAGTGGCAAAGCGCTAAGCGCACATCTATTTTGTTTGGGTGTATGCGTACGATACGGCGGTAATAAACGGCAGCCTGTTCAAACTGATTAAGCGCAAGGTAGGTGTTGCCTAAATTAAGCTGTATATCTAGGTCTTTTGGTTGCAATGTCAGTGCTTGTTGTAATGGGGTTAGCGCCTCGCTGATTTGATTGTTTGCGCGCAAGACTAAACCGTAATTGTTGAGGTAATCCAAATTGCGCGGATCCAGCGCTAGCGCTTGTTTGATATGCTCTACAGCTAGTGCTGGTTTTTCGCTTTGATAGCAGACAATGCCTAACATGTGCCAGGCATCGGCATGCTGAGGTTGCTCAATCAGTAATTGCCTTAGCGCAGTTTCAGCCTCTTTCAGTTGACCTGATTGGTAGAGATTGACGGCGTCGGTATAGTTGATTGCGGACATAGGCTAATTTTAACCTGAAATGTCAGGCTCACTGCAAATTGGCAGTGTCTGAGCCAAGCGTTTTAAGCCGAGGGAGCGTAATAAAAAACGGTTTGGATTTAAGTGTGCGGCGAGCGCGGGTGTGATAGGTAAATTTTCTTTGCAAATGGCGCTGGCTAATAGTTCGGCGCATATTGGCGCCGTACTAAAGCCTTTACTCCCATGGCCAACGTTTATATAAAGCCCTTTCCTCCAAGGTAAGCTGCTGAACTGGGCATTGGGGCGGGGTGGTGCACTTTGTAGTGCAAGACTATCGAGCAGTTCGCCTACCAGTGGAAAATAATCTGAAGTGGTGCACCGCATAGAAACGCGACCACCCGTAATACTTGACTGGAGGTTTTGCGCTAACGCTGGCGATATGTGGGCTAGTTTTACTAAGTTAGCATGATGATCAGTGTCAGTTACTTCAGGCGAGTCGTTGTCCGGGGTGAAAGTGGCGCCTAGGCAATGCTGCTGATTAAGAGTGGGGCTTAAGTAACCATCGCTACAGACAATACTTTGCAGCTTACTACTCTCGGCGGTACTATTTAAGATGCTGATTTGACCGCGCAC
>CAIOPD010000028.1 GCA_903860085.1 uncultured Pseudomonadota bacterium | reverse complement strand
GCAGATTCTTCGAAATCTTCACTTTCAATCAGATTTAAATCCATCTGCGTGCTGGAATTAGATGGCTTCGCGTTTCCACTTCCATCGCCACGCGCAGCTTCGATGTTAGCCAGATAAGCTTCATCAATATCACCTGTCACATACTTACCATCAAAACAGGAGCAATCGAAATTTTTAATACTGGGGTTACTAAGCTGAACACCAGCAACCAAGGCATCTAAGTCTTGATATATAAGCGCATCGGCACCAATTTCCTGACAAATTTGCTCGTCAGTACGATCAGTCGCCAACAATTCATCACGGCTAGGCATATCAATGCCGTACACGTTAGGAAAACGAACTGGTGGCGCAGCTGAAGCAAAGTAAACCTTATTAGCACCTGCATCTCTGGCCATTTGAACGATTTGTTGTGAGGTGGTTCCACGCACAATCGAATCATCAACCAATAATACATTTTTACCTTTAAATTCTATACCGATAGGATTTAGTTTTTGGCGTACCGATTTTTTCCGCAAGGCCTGACCTGGCATAATAAAAGTACGGCCAATATAGCGATTTTTAATAAATCCTTCACGATAATCCAAGCCTAAGGCAATCCCAACTTGCAATGCGCTAGGACGGCTAGTGTCTGGAATAGGAATGACCACGTCAATTTTCTTATCAGCCCATTCACGTTTAATTTTTTCAGCTAAACTTTTACCCATATCCAAGCGCGTTTGATAGACAGAAACACCATCAATCACTGAATCAGGACGCGCTAAATATACATATTCAAAAATACAGGGATTAAGCTTGGCATCTGCGGCACATAGCCTTGAGAAAAAATTGCCATCCATATCAATAAAGATTGCTTCGCCTGGCGCTACATCGCGGACCATTTTGAAGCCTAGAACATCTAAAGCTACACTTTCGGAGGCCACAATATACTCAGTGCCTTTTTCAGTTTCACTCTTACCAATAACTAGCGGACGTATACCGTTAGGATCACGAAAAGCCAGTAAACCGAAATTAGCAATCATAGCAACGACTGCGTATGCGCCTTTACAGCGTTTGTGCACACCAGCAACTGCATCAAAAGCCATGTCAGTATTTAGTACTGCATTATGAGCTGTTCGCTCAATCTCATGTGCCAATACATTAAGCAGCACTTCTGAATCTGAACTGGTATTGATATGGCGTAAATCTTGACGGAACATCTCAGTTTTTAATTGTGCTGAATTGGTTAAATTTCCGTTATGACCGAGCACAATACCAAAGGGTGAGTTCACGTAGAAAGGTTGCGCCTCAGCAGCACTTGAAGAACCTGCGGTAGGATAACGTACGTGGGCGATTCCAACATTGCCGATTAGGCTACGCATATGGCGAGTTTGGAATACATCCTTCACCAACCCATTATTTTTATGCATGAAAAATGTATTGCCGTCTGTGGTGACAATGCCAGCAGCATCCTGACCGCGATGTTGCAATACCAGCAATCCATCATACAACAACTGATTGACTGGATTTTTACCTACAATGCCTATAATTCCGCACATGTATAAAGCCTTAAGTGATTAATTCTGTAATATGAAATAGCGAGCTTTAACCTAGTCGTACTTAATGTAAGTGGCCATATTGCCTGCCACCCATGGTTTGGCGCTGATAACCAACGCCTCTAATGGCGCACTAAACATTGCATTTCGCCAGCGCGCATCCTGTGGAATAGAGGTTAAACCAGCTAAAAAGACAATAATTCCTACAATCAGTACACCACGCGCTAAACCAAAAAGTGCACCAAGTGAACGATTAAGCCAGCCCAAATCCATTTTCTTAAAAATTGACGCCAGCGCAATAGCCAATAGGCTTGATACAATTAAAGTAGCCACGAAGAGGACTAAAAAGGAAGCCAACATACGTAATGATTCGGTTGGAATTTCAACGGGCATCATTGGAAGAATTTGACTTGAGTAGGTTTTGGCGACATAAAATGCCACGATCCAACCTAAAATTGCCAGCACTTCTTTAAGTAACCCGCGCATCACACTGACAATGACGGAAAGACTGACAATCACAATCACTGCGTAATCAAAACTGGTCATAGGTTCTTATATCCGACAGTAACTACAACTAACTTGCTTTGGCTTCTTAACTTATTCATTACTGACAACCATTCCAGATAAGCCTATTTTTTGTAATTTAGGTATCGCAGCATTTGCTTCTTGGCGCGAGGCAAAACTACCTGCGCGTAAACGTATTTTTTCGCCTTTAGGCGTAGTGATTTTTTGCGTATGTGAGCTAAAGCCAGTTTGCTTAAGCTTGGCTTGCAACTGCTTCACATTGGAGGCTTCTGAATAAACCCCAACCTGAATACTAAAATTACCGTCTTTTTTCTGCGTTGCTTTAACGTCGCCAATCTTACTATCCACAACTTTGTCCACTAAAGGCTTACTTTCTGCCAGTTTAGAATCTGCTACTTTAGTCTCTGACACATCAGGTATGCGCAGTCCATTAGCAATGGTAACTTTTGGTTCCGTAACTTTTTGGTCTGTGTTTTTAGCATCTTTAGAAATAGACTCCAGCGCTAAGGTATTCTTACTGTCAGCGTTATTATTTGCAGACTTTAAATTATCGTTTTTTTCTACCGCCCCAGCAGAAGTTGGAGTAACTGGAACCGTTGTTTTGCTTGCTAAGTCTAAATTCGGAACAACCTGACTAATGGCAGGCGTATGCTCAACAGTTTTTGCGACTGATGCCGCATTTAACTGCTGATGATCAGCAGATTCTATCATTGTAATTTTGATGGCCTCTTGTGGGGCAAGGGCAACACGATCTTGCAAGATTCTAGGCAAGACCACTAACATCAGCAGGACTAGCACAATGGCACCTACTAAACGGCGGCGTGCACGTTTTTTTAGGCTGAGTTCTTGCTCGTTAGGTAAGTCAGGTGGCATTACTGCTTCCTTAAAGATTAGCTTTTTGATTGCGCATAAAGTACTTGCATAACGTTTGATACCGTGTAAAAAGAACCGAACACAACTATTTTATCATTTTCATTCATCTGTATACAGGATTCCGTATTATTTGTAGCTTTTAAATCCAAGCAAGCTTGCTGGTATGCCTGCGCGGCATCAATAAAAGTTTTAACTTGAGCTCTTGGATGTAACGCCTGAATAATACTAGCCAAATCTTGCGCTAATGCGCCACGTACGTGATCGATTCCAGCAACATACCAAGCATCAAATTCATCGACCAAAGCGCTAACGACGCCTTTAACATCCTTATCTGCCAACATCGCAAATACAGCTACTGTTTTTGCTGCCTTTGATGATTTGTAATGATGCAGATTGCCGGCTAAAGCCTGCGCCGCATGAGGGTTATGTGCTACATCTAAAATTAAAGATACCGGATTGGTTGTTGAGACTGGAATCATCTGAAAACGTCCAGCCAATTTAACTTCCTCTAAGCCGGCAGCGATGGCAGTAGGCATAACAGGCAGCTTTACCTGCAAGGCAGAAACAGCTGCAAGTGCACAACTAGCATTATTGAGCTGATAAAGACCTGTCAGCGCTGGTAAAGGTAATATGTAATTCACATGCCCAAGAACTTCATCATCGGCATAAAAACGCCAATTATTATTTCTACCAATAAAATCAAAATCATGATGTATATATTTGAGTTTTGCCTTAATGCTGTTAGCGTAATCAATTAAACTTTTTGGCGGGTGCTCATCACCACAAATGGCTGGCACACTAGTGCGGAAGACCCCAGCTTTTTCATACGCAATTTCCTCACGCGTATCGCCCAAAAATTCCTGGTGATCTAAATCAACGTTAGTAACAATGGCACAGCTAGGTTCAAATGCGTTGACTGCATCCAATCTACCACCCAAGCCAATTTCCATTATGACAACATCAATACCAGACTGCATAAAATGCCACATAGCGGCTAACGTACCGACCTCAAAATAAGTGAGTTCAATCACAGCCCCTGCGCTGAGCCTTGCCGAATCAACTGCAGTAAAGGCAGCGCACAACTCAAGATCCGTGGCTTCAATACCATTGACCCGCACGCGTTCGTTATAGCGCATTAAATGCGGTGAACTATAACAAGCCACTTGGTAACCCGCATGAAGATAAATTTGAGACAACATGGCGCAGGTTGAGCCTTTGCCATTAGTGCCAGCAACAGTAACAATTGGGAATGTTGGATGCAACTGCAAGCGATCAATCATGATCTTAACGCGGTCTAATCCCATAGCTATTGATTTAGGGTGCAGACCCTCAATATAGGTCAGCCATGCCTGTAGGTCTTTGCTCATCAGTGGTGTTTAACCATAGAAAAAGTGCTTCTACCATTTTTAACTGGCATTAAAAAAGTCGCCTAATCAAAAACTTTAACGGTGTGAATCAGAGGGTTGCATGCCTCTTAAGCAACTGCGGGTAAGCGCATTAAGTTAGCCAATAATGAAGCTAAACGATTACGCATTTCACGACGATCTATAATGAAATCAATAGCACCATGTTCTAATAAGAACTCAGCGCGCTGAAAGCCATCAGGCAAAGTTTCACGAACAGTTTGCTCAATCACACGCGGTCCGGCAAATCCGATTAAAGCTTGTGGTTCAGCGACAATCACATCACCTAGCATCGCAAAGCTTGCTGAAACACCACCCATAGTAGGATCGGTCAATACTGAGATGTATGGCAACCCGGCTTTACTTAGCTGTGTTAACGCTGCACTGGTTTTTGCCATTTGCATTAAAGATAACAAGCCCTCTTGCATACGCGCTCCGCCACTGGCAGAAATGCAGATGAAGGCCATTTTATTATCAATCGCGGTTTGTACACCACGCACGAAACGTTCGCCAACAACCGACCCCATAGAGCCACCCATAAACTTAAACTCAAAAGCAGCAACCACAGCAGGCACGCTTTTTATACTGCCCTGCATCACAATTAACGCATCGGTTTCACCCACAGATTTTTGTGACTCTTTGATGCGTTCAGCATAGGTTTTGGTATCTTTAAACTTAAGCGGATCAATCGGCTGCACTTGAGCACCAATTTCAAACTGACCATCAGCATCTAGCAATTGCGCTAAGCGAGCCCGAGCACCGATACGATTGTGATAGGCACATTTTGGGCACACTTCCGCGTTATCTTCCAAGTCTTTACGATACAACACCGATTGACAGGCTGGACATTTACTCCACAAGCCTTCAGGAACCGTTTTTTTATCTCCGCCAACAACACGTTTAATTTTTTGTGGTAATTTATTTAGCCAACTCATCTGGGCATCCCTTTATATTTATGCTGATTACTGCTTAGCTGCGTCAACTGCAGTTTTTAATTCCGTCATCAATGCAGCTACATTGCTAAGTAAATTTTCGTCAGTTGAGGATTCAATCGTAGTTACGATACGACTACCGACCACAACAGCATCAGCGATTGCGGCTGTCGCTTTAGCAGTCACTGCGTCACGAATACCAAACCCTACACCCACAGGTAAATTTGTTTTCTTACGGATATCGGCCACGCGTCCAGACACTTCATTAATATCTAAATTAGCAGCGCCAGTAACGCCTTTAAGTGACACGTAATAAACAAAGCCACTTGCTTGTTTAACAATCAAGTCAACACGCGATGGTTCAGTAGTTGGTGATAATAAGAAAATAGGATCGATATCACGCGAGCGCAACTCTTGAACATAATCAGCACATTCCTCAGGTGGATAATCCACGGTAATCACACCGTCTACATCTGCGGCTTTGGCTCTGTCTGCAAACGCTTTAGCACCAATGGCTTCAATCGGATTAGCATAACCCATTAGGATAATCGGCGTTTTTTGATCGACGGCACGAAAGTCTTTCACCATCTGCAAGACTGCCGTTAAACCGACCTTATGTTTTAATGCACGTTCACTGGCACGCTGGATAACTGGACCATCTGCCATAGGGTCAGAAAAAGGCACACCAAGCTCAATCATATCTGCGCCAAATTTAACCAATGTATGCATCAAATTAACCGTGTGGTTAGGATGAGGATCACCAGCAGTAATGTATGGGACTAAGGCTGTTTTGCCTTCTTGTTTCAATGTTGCAAAAGTAGTTTGGATACGTGACATAAGTTTATTTTTATAAAGTGATATTGGCGAGTTTGGCAACGGTATTAATATCTTTATCGCCTCGGCCTGATAAATTAACCAAAATTATTTCATCTTTGCGCATAGTCTTAGCCATTTTTTCAGCATAGGCTAATGCATGACTTGATTCCAGAGCAGGAATAATTCCCTCGGTACGGCATAGATTATGAAATGCAGCCATGGCATCATCATCTGTAATGGCGACATATTCAGCACGTTTAATATCTTTTAACCAAGCATGCTCTGGACCCACACCAGGGTAATCCAAACCTGCTGAAACTGAGTGTGTTTCAATGATGTTGCCATCATTATCTTGCATCAAATAAGTACGATTGCCATGTAGAACGCCCACAGGACTGTTGGTAGTTAACGGCGCCGCGTGCATCCCTGTTTCCAAGCCATGGCCTGCTGCTTCAACCCCAATTAAACGCACATTAGGTACATCAATATAAGGGTAAAAAATACCCATCGCATTTGAACCGCCGCCTACGCAGGCAATGACAGCATCTGGCTGACGCCCGACCATTTCCTGCATTTGTTGCTTAGCTTCAATGCCGATAATTGCTTGAAAGTCACGGACCATCATTGGATAGGGATGCGGACCTGCTACCGTACCAATAATATAAAACGTATTATGTACATTGGTCACCCAATCACGCATAGCTTCATTTAGAGCATCTTTTAAGGTTTTGGAGCCACTCTCAACAGGCACCACCGTCGCACCTAATAATTTCATTCTAAATACGTTGGGTGCTTGACGTTTAATGTCTTCGCTACCCATATAGACAACACATTCCAGACCCATACGTGCCGCAATAGTGGCTGTTGCAACACCGTGCTGGCCTGCACCAGTTTCGGCAATCACACGTGGTTTACCCATACGCTTAGCCAAAAGGGCTTGACCTATCGTATTATTGATCTTATGCGCACCAGTATGGTTTAAATCCTCACGCTTTAAATAAATCTGCGCGCCACCAACCTTATCTGAAAGACGTTTCGCATGGTAAATTGGACTAGGTCTGCCGACAAAATGTTTTAAATCGTAAGCATATTCAGCTAAGAAAACAGGATCATGACGATATTTTTCATACATCAAGCGTAGTTCATCGAGCGCCTCAACTAGCGTTTCAGCTACAAAAGTACCCCCAAACTGTCCAAAATGCCCCCGTACATCCGGCATGTCATAAAGCTGCATTTTTAATTCTCCACATTTATTTTGTCGTAACGTGTGTAAGTTCACGCAATGACTCTTCACAGCGCCGAAGCATACCCACTTATTTAATATTGACTTGCTGCATAAATGCAGCCATCTTGGCTACGTCTTTAATACCTTTAGCAGACTCAACACCACCACTTACGTCGACTGCAAAAGGACTCACCTGCGCTATAGCTTGCGCTACATTAGTTGAGGTTAATCCCCCCGCCAATATGACAGGCGGTAACAAACCGAGTTGCATATTAATGAGCTGTTGCGGGATTAAATTCCAATCAAACACATGACCAGTCCCTCCTGCAACACCTTCAGTATATGTATCCAACAACAGGCCTTTGGCCGATGAAAAATCTTTCGCACATTGTAACAAATTTGTATCAGGTTTTACGCGGATTGCTTTGATATAAGGTCGCTGGTATTGAGCACAGTAAGATGGCGTTTCATCGCCATGGAATTGCAATAGATCTAACTTAACTTCTGACAGCACTTGTTGAACAAAATCAGCTTCTGCGTTGACAAATAAACCGACGACACTGACAAAGGCAGGGATGTGATTGGCAATTGCTACCGCCTGACTAATACTGACATTGCGATCGCTTGGACCATAAAACACCAACCCTATCGCATCAGCACCATGCGTAATAGCTGCCAGTGCGTCTTCTAGACGCGTGATGCCACAAACCTTAACCCTTACTCTCAAAAAAATATCCTTGTAAATATCGCTCAGCTACGTTTAGCCTATAACGAAGCGCTATTGTAACGCTAAATTAGCACTTGCATGCCCCGTTGCACTTTCACTGGGACAATTGGCAAACCCCACTTCGGATCATAACCAACCGCTGTTAAATATAAGCCGCTTGGGGAAAATGTAGGTGGCGACAAAGTGCGGTCACGTTTTAGCAGCAATTCTTTAATGTAAAGTGGCGGATATGCCCCCTTACCCACGTAGATTAATGCACCAATCATATTACGTACTTGATGCTGCAAAAATGCAGTTGCCGAAAAATCAAAGATAAAATAGGCCCCCTGTACCTCCACTTTCGCTACATGCAGGCGCTTAATTGGTGATTTTGCCTGGCATTCAGAGGCCCTAAACGCACTAAAATCATGCTCACCAACCAAATAACTTGCTGCCTCAGCCATGGCAGAGAAATCAAGTGGCGCATGAAACCAACCAGATTTATCAACCATGAGCGCAGGTGCAACTTCAGCGTTATAAAGCAGGTACTGATAACTACGCTCAAAAGCTGAAAAACGCGCATGAAACTCGTCGTCAACCGCATGGGCCCATTGCACACGCACACTAGCAGGAAGATGCGCGTTTACACCACGTACCCAAGCTGAAGTCGGCCTGACACTTGCTGTATCAAAATGAACCACTTGGCCGAGCGCATGCACGCCAGTATCAGTGCGCCCTGCGGCGTGAACACGCACGGCATGCTGAGCAATTTTCCCAATAGCCATTTCGAGAACATCTTGCACACCACATGCCGATGGCTGACTTTGCCATCCGCAGAAATGAGCGCCATCATAGGATAAGCCGAGTGCAATTCTCATTAGAAGAAATGCCTAGTAATGAGTATGACTAAGCTGATGATCATCGTAAAAATCACCCACAAATCAGACTGATTAAATGACGGAAGCTGTAAATCAATTACCTGCGGCGAAGGCATATCGTTGACCACCATGTGTATCGCATCTAATCGATTAAAAGTCATTTTATGATTAGTATCAACAGCAAACTCCTCAACATAATCCAAGGTCAGCATTAATCTAGCACTAAAGCGCTCTGGATTAAGCCCAAACAACTTTAATGGTGTTAGTAACATATATAAACCCGCGATTAAATCTTGCTTTGAACTACTAGCAAACAACAAGCTCAGGCTAGCCAGCGCAATCAATAGTTTGGTAATTTGCAGTAAACCTAATACACACCCTTCGTAAGTGGGCGAAGCATAGGCTAATAATTCTGGGATATATTCTCCAGGTGTCGTAAATGCATAAATGATGAGTAAGGATACAAATAGCCAGCGCATACGTATCACAATGCGTAAAAAATTGCGCTTATTTGACCATAATGCCATGAGGCATAGGCCAGCACATAGAACAATTAGCCATTGATCTCTTAGCGTATTCGTCAGCAAAAGAATCAATACAAAACACAATATTTTTACAAATGGATGCATGGGCAGGATTATCCTCTGAATTCAGACAAATAATGGAGACGCAATCAAATTTATGAACCTCCACATAAAAAAACCGAGCTATTGGCTCGGCTTTTTGTAGGGGCTACAAATCTACACTAATTTAGCTCGTAATTTTTTGACACGCAATTTCTGCTGCTTATTCCCTATTTTTTTAACTTCATCCAACAGGATGCGCGCACCTTCTGTATCCCCCATCTCGATATAAGCTGTGACTAAGTCTAATTTTGAATCCAACGCCTGCAGATCATCCACTGCAGATACTGCTTGGGTATCGATGTCCATCATAGGCTTAACGACGGCTGGCTTATTATCAGTTTCGTCTAAATCAAAGCTGATTGAAGAAAAATCGAATCCCTTTGCATTTTTTTGTATGCCCTGATCTTTTAGCACTTCCGATAGCGTGGGCGAAGGTTTAGTGCTGGATTTGTTCGCTGAATCCAATTCAAAGTCTAAGCTAAGGGCTTCCATCGCATTAGAGATATCGGTTGCGTCAGGATTGCCTGAGTTTTGTCCTTCATGCGCCATTACAACGTCTTTGGATTGCTCGCCAAACTGTTGTGATTTATTAGGCTTGTTGCGCATTCCATCTAAATTTAAAACGTTGACCTCGAATTTTTCTAATGCTTTTTTACGTTTATTACGCATGAACCACAAAATACCTAGCAGCAACGCCACGATAAAGCTAACTATAAACACACTTAAATCAACAATACCAAACATTATCTCCATCAATACGCGAGCTAGTACTGCATGCTTGGCTGGGATTGGGGTCATCACTACAACGGCTTCAGATGAAGTGGATGTAGATGCCACTTGAGCGCCGTCAGAAGGTGGCAATGAAGCGTTAAGCTGATTTGGTGGTTTTGCGATGTTCGCTGCTGTATTTTTTTGTAACTCAGCCATTACTTGGCTATTTAGTGCCAGTAATTGACGCATATCTGCAATTTGTTTTTCTAAATTAGCGGTACGCTCTTGCGCTTCTTTTAATGACTTTGCTTGCGCCGTGTTTTCTTCCTGCAGCATAGTGAGTTTAGCCTCCATCTCTTTTGATGGATTTGTAGCCTCTTTAATACCTGCAGACAATTTAACAATATTTTGTGTACCAATTTTAGATGGCACCGCCTGATCTGCTGCACCAGTAATTTTCCCTGTTACATTTTGTTTTTGATCCACTTCTAACGCATTTGGTGCTAAAGCCACTGTACTAGCTAATGAGCCCCTATAAGCTTTCCAATTAGCAGTGTGCACCTGTACTAATTGTTTTGCTTGACGTTCATCAACGGCAACAAAACTATCGTGACTGGGCACTTTAATAATCTTGCCAATTTTAAGTCGGTTCATATTGCCTTGTATAAACGCCTGTTTATTACCGTCAAATAATCCGACTAGCATTTGATCTAAGCTCACACCATCAACTTGCAACTGCTTCGCTATATCATTTAAATTATCGCCAGGCTTAGTCTTTAATGGTTCTCTATCAACGGCTAGAGCATCCCCGCTACGAGCAACGGGTTGAACAGGAACTTCAGTAGATGGGAGTGCATTTGGCAATACAGACGCGTCATCAGGAGCAGCTTTCAAATCTGACGGGTCTAATAAAATGGTGTATTCACGGAGTAAACGACCTGAAGCCCAATCTAACTGAATGAGCATATCTAAAAAAGAGTCGTTAACAGGTTGGCTAGAGTGCAGCTTTAAGATGGGGGTGCCGTCTGGATTTTGAGCTAGCTCAATTTCTATATTGCTATGAATATCTAGCCGGGTAATACCTTGAGCTATATAAGTTTCTTCAGAGGCCATCGTGGCCACTAAACTATCAATCTCGTCAGCGCTAACAGATAAAACCTCAATCTGCGCTTTAAATGGTTCACCTAAATTGGATGAAACACTTAACTTACCTAATCCAGCAGCAAACCCTGAAAAAGATATCAGTGCCAGGCACACAGCCAATAATATTGAGCTCACCTTTAATCTATTCATAATTTCAACCATAAATAAATAGTCTGAAACTAATGACGAATGAAGTGATTAAGCACAACTTATTTTTCAATTAACACCCTTAACATGCGGCGTAAAGGCTCTGCGGCGCCCCACAAAAGCTGATCACCCACCGTGAAAGCAGATAAATAGTCGTTACCCATATTTAATTTACGGAGTCGCCCAACGGGAGTGATGAGCTTGCCAGTGACCGCTGCTGGGGTAAGTTCACGCATACTAGCCTCACGTTCATTTGGAATCACCTTGGCCCAAGGATTGGCCTCAGCAAGCATTTGCGTAATTTCATCCAAAGGAACCTCTTGCTTAAGCTTAATAGTTAGCGCCTGTGAGTGACATCGCATAGCGCCAATACGCACACACAAGCCGTCAATTAAAATTGGATTTTGTTCGCGGCGTAGAATCTTATTGGTTTCAGCGCCACCTTTCCATTCTTCTTTACTTTGACCATTACCAAGATCTTTATCTATCCATGGAATCAAACTACCTGCCAGTGGAACGCCAAACTGTGAGGTAGGAAACTTATCATCGCGGAGGGTGCCAGCCACGGTTCGGTCAATATCTAGAATTGCAGAGGCTGGGTCGGCTAGCAAATCACTGGCAGCAAAATGCGCTTCACCCATTTGTTTAAGGAGTTCACGCATGTTTTGCGCACCAGCACCAGAAGCTGCTTGATAAGTCATTGAAGTAGCCCATTGTACTAAGTCAGCCTTAAATAAGCCGTGCAAAGCCATCAACATCAGGGATACTGTACAGTTACCGCCTACCCAATTTTTATTGCCATGCGCATAAGCATCTTGAATCACATGCATATTAACGGGATCAAGCACAATGACAGCGTCATCCTCCATGCGCAAGGTTGAGGCTGCATCTATCCAATGTCCAGCCCAGCCATCTGCCCGCAATGCTGGGAATATTTCACTGGTGTAATCACCGCCTTGGCAGGACACAATCACATCCATCACCTTAAGTTCTGAAATGCTTTTTGCATTTTTCAAAGGCGCAGAATCTTTACCTACATTAGGGGCAGACTCGCCTATTTGTGAGGTAGTGAAAAACTGCGGCTCAATCAACGCAAAATCATTTTCTTCCATCATGCGTTGCATTAGGACCGAACCTACCATGCCGCGCCAACCTACAAAACCAACCTTAAGCATATTCTAGCCCCGCTCTAATTAAGCGCAGCAAGCACGGCATTACCCATGTCGCTACAAGACACTTTTTTGCAACCTGCAGTGACAATATCTGCAGTACGATAACCTTGCGCTAAGGCTTTTTTAACCGCATTTTCAATTTTCAATGCATGCAATTCATCGTTAAATGTATAGCGCATCATCATGGCTGCAGACAAGATTGTCGCGAGTGGATTAGCAATATTTTTTCCTGCAAGGTCAGGTGCGGAACCATGACTAGGCTCATACATACCTTTGTTATTTGCGTCTAGGGAAGCTGAAGGCAACATACCGATTGACCCAGTCAACATAGAGGCTTCATCCGATAGGATATCTCCAAAAATATTGCCTGTCACCATCACATCAAACTGCTTAGGCGCACGGATTAACTGCATCGCTGCATTATCCACATACATATGGCTTAGCTCAACTTCTGGGTATTCTGCAGAAAGGTCAATCATCACTTGACGCCATAATTCAGTACATTCCAACACATTGGCTTTATCAACTGAGCAGACTTTCTTATTACGCTTCATCGCAATATCAAAAGCTACACGGCCAATACGGCGAATTTCAGATTCTGCATAACGCATGGTATTAACACCTTCGCGCTCACCATTAGGTAAGGTACTAATACCGCGTGGTTGACCAAAATAAATATCCCCAGTCAGTTCACGTACAATCATAATATCTAAGCCCGAAACCACTTCCGCCTTTAGGGTAGAAGCATCAGCTAATTCAGGATAAAGCAACGCTGGGCGGAGATTAGCAAATAAATTAAGCTCTTTACGTATGCGTAATAAGCCACGCTCTGGGCGCAAATGACGCTCTAAAGTATCGTATTTCCAATCGCCAACAGCGCCTAACAGAACGGCATCGGCTTCTTTGGCCAACTGCAATGTATCTGCAGGCAAAGGGTCGCCTGAAGCTTCATATCCAGCGCCACCAATAGGTGCCTCAGTCATCTCTAAATTAAGATTCAACGCATCCAATACTTTTACCGCTTGCGCCACTATTTCAGGGCCGATGCCATCACCTGGTAAAACTGCAATTTTCATGTACTGTCTTTCTTAGTTTTATGATTAATCTTGAAAAAAATACTGCGCAGATTTACTGCTGCAGCAGTTTAAAATTTAATTAAATAACCACGGTTGAGCTAGCTGATGCTTTTGCTCAAATAGTTTTATTTTATCTTGCTGCTGCATAGTCAAGCCAATATCATCCAACCCATTCATTAAACAGTGTTTACGGAACGCATCGACTTCAAATGCATATACTTCCCCACCTGGTGTAGTGACTGTTTGCGTCTCTAAATTAACATCTAGTTGATAGCCAGCACTGGCATCAACCTGCGTAAACAACGTATCCACGATACTTGGGCTTAAAATAATCGGCAACATGCCATTTTTAAAGCAGTTGTTATAAAAAATATCAGCATAACTTGGTGCGATCACCACTTTAAAGCCATAGTCTTCAAGCGCCCATGGCGCATGTTCACGACTAGAGCCACAGCCAAAATTTTCACGGGTTAACAACACGCTAGCGCCTTGATAGCGAGGCTGGTTTAGCACAAAATCTGGATTGATTTTGCGCTTACTGTTATCCATGCCAGGCTCACCATGATCGAGATAGCGCCATTCATCAAAGGCGTTTGGGCCAAACCCAGCGCGCTTGATGGATTTTAAAAACTGTTTAGGAATAATCGCATCCGTGTCCACATTGGCACGATCTAAGGGGGCGACTAAACCATTAATTTGCTTAAAAGCTTGCATAGAGTGAGTGTACTTATCCGCTGTAAAATTATTTGGTCGATTTTTGAATGGCTTCGCCACCCTTTTCTATATCTTTACCCATGCCTTGTATGGTATTGCAGGCACTCAAGCTAAAACTTAATGCCAATAAAATCAATAATGCTTTCATATTCTGCCCTTTAATTAAACGTTCTAACATCAACAAAATGACCAGCCAAAGCCGCGGCAGCTGCCATTTGAGGGCTGACCAAATGCGTACGACCACCTTGACCCTGGCGTCCTTCAAAGTTTCGGTTTGAAGTGGAAGCACAGCGCTCACCCGCCTCTAGGCGATCAGCATTCATGGCTAGGCACATAGAACAACCCGGCTCACGCCATTCAAAACCTGCTGCAATAAAAATCTTATCTAACCCTTCTGACTCGGCTTGTGCTTTCACTAACCCTGAACCTGGCACTACTAAGGCTAATTTAATATTAGGTGCAATATGCTTACCTTTGGCTACCGCAGCCGCAGCACGCAAGTCTTCTATACGTGAATTTGTGCAAGAACCGATAAATACCTTATCGATATTAATTGCATTAATTGCTGTATTGGCCTCTAAACCCATATAAGCATAGGCACGTTCCCAGTCGGCACGCTGCACTTCATTTTTAGCCATATCTAAGCTTGGTACACGCCCATCAATACCTACTACCATTTCTGGCGAGGTGCCCCAAGTAACTTGTGGTTGTATATCCGCTGCATTCAAAGAAACAATCGTGTCAAATTTTGCGTCAGGGTCTGAATGTAGGGTGCGCCAATAAGCAACAGCGGCTGACCATAGTTCAGCTTTAGGTGAAAATGGACGACCTTTCACATAATCAATCGTAATTTCATCAACAGCGATCATGCCGGCGCGTGCGCCCGCTTCAATCGCCATATTGCACAAGGTCATGCGACCTTCCATGCTCAAACCACGAATCGCTGAACCAGCAAATTCAATGGCAAATCCATTGCCACCAGCGGTACCAATTTTACCAATAATGGCTAATGCCACATCTTTAGCGGTAACGCCTAAGCCTAATTCACCCTCAACCAACACCTGCAACGTTTTAGATCTCTTTTGCACCAAGCATTGGGTTGCCATCACATGCTCAACTTCAGAAGTGCCAATGCCATGTGCTAGGGCACCAAAAGCACCGTGAGTACTCGTATGAGAGTCACCGCATACAACGGTCATACCAGGCAAGGTCGCACCTTGCTCAGGGCCAATCACATGCACGATACCCTGACGGGCATCATTCATTTTAAATTCCGTCACACCATAGGTCGCACAGTTCTCATCCAAGGTTTGCACTTGCAAACGTGAGATTGGGTCACTAATACCAGCCACACCAGCACTTCTATCAGTAGTGGGCACATTATGATCAGGCACCGCTAATATTGATGCTGCGCGCCATAGCTTCCTATTGGCAAGCTTCAAACCCTCAAATGCCTGCGGACTTGTTACTTCATGCACTAGATGACGGTCAATATAAATGAGTGCAGTACCGTTTTCTTCATGTACCACGTGTGCATCAAATAGTTTTTCGTATAGGGTTTTTGCCATAATGCTCTTAATGGGTAGTTCGCTTAGTGGATAGTGTTCTTAATTAAACGCGATGCGCTTAGTCTCTAAAATTGCCGAACTGTAATGGAAAGTCAGTCACACTTTTTTTAACAAAGGCAATCGCATCTTGCAGCAAGTCTCGCTTAGCACCATTGATACGTACAGTTTCACCTTGAATGCTAGCTTGCACTTTTAAGCCCGAGTCTTTAACTAGCTTCACAATGCGCTTCGCCAAATCTTGGTCTATGCCATCACGAATTTTCAGCTCTTGCTTAACCTTGTTGCCAGAGACTTTTTGCACATCTTTGTGCTCTAGGCGCTTAGACGAGTCAGGCTCTTTCTTTTCCATGCCTGGTAACAAAATATCTTTAATTTGATCCAACTGAAAATCATTATCACCAAACAACGTGATCAGACTATCTTTCTCATTCAGCTCAACCTTGGCTGAAGAGCCCTTAAAATCATAACGATTGGTAATTTGCTTACCCGCAGTATCAATCGCATTTTTCAAAGCGACCATATCAACTTCTGAACTAATATCAAATGAAGGCATAGCAATCCTTTCTAGTCAAAACTTATTCATCCATGCAAATACAAACAAAGCAGCATAGAAAACCACTGATTACCAGTAGCTTGTCTATGCTGTGACTAGCATTTATTCAAAGTGACAAACGTAATCTAAAGTTTCTAGTGTTTCGATATCAAAAGAAGATTTACCAGGTACGGTGAATTTTTCACCCGCACTGTAAGTTTTCCATGCTTCTTCGCCATTAAGGCGCACTTTACATACACCGACGTTAATTTCCATCAACTCTGGCGCATCAGTATTAAAAGTCAGTAAACTTGGGAAAATAACGCCTATCGTGCTACGCGTACCATTAGGTAACATCACTGTATGACTAACGCACTTACCATCAAAATAGATATTAGCCTTCTTTTTTACGCTGACATTGTCAAATTGTGCCATTTTCTTGTGCTTTCTATAAAAGTCGAACGTTCATTATCGCAGAAAAGCGACGTCTATCCAAGCTAGACGCCCTCATTAACAGGCTTGCTGACACTAATTACAGGGTGAACTTAAAAGCAAGTGCCTATGGACGCGCATCACCCCAGCGCAAGTTGCAGCGATCGTCACCTATATAATAGGTCTCGCCACTACGATCAACACAATAATTAGGCGACACGATCATCTCAGAGAAAATCTCACCTTCGCTAATACGCGTGTAATCAAACAGCACTGAACGGATTACTTTGGCATTCTTACGAATATGTGAGCCATGTGAAATCCAACACGGGCCAATAATTTCAGCTCCAGCATCAACTTGCGTGCCTGATGCGATATAAACTGGACCTTCAATCTTGACATTATCCCAATCAATCCTTGTATTAAGACCAACCCATACCCCTGGTTTTACTTCAGTGCCAGGCATTTTCATATAACTAATTTCACCACGCAACACCCGTTGCAACACTTCCCAGTAATCAGAAATGCGTCCTATATCAATCCAGTTATAGCGGCGATTTTGCGCATAAAATGGCAGACCTTTTTCTACTAACAAGGGAAATAATTGACTGCCTATATCAAACACCACCCCTGGTGGAATAAGATCAATGGCCTCTGGCTCAAAGAAATAAATACCAGTACTGGCCAAATTGGAACGCGCTTCTTTAGAGTTAGGTTTTTCCTGAAAAGATAGGACGCGACCTTCAGCATCAGTCTCCACAATCCCATAATTACCAACTTCACTATCAGGTACCGGCATAGTGATGATGCTTACCATCGCTTTCTTTTGCTTGTGTTCTAGTAGTGCAGCACCAATATCAAGATCAATTAACGCATCACCACAAATGACAATCGTAGTTTGATCAAAGAAACCACCAAAATCTTGAATACGGCGCATACCGCCAGCTGAACCTAAAGGTGATGGCTTAATTTCACCATGGTCATAAACCCCCTCAAACGAGTAGCCAATATCAACACCCCAGCGACTACCATTGCTAAAGTAATGTTCAATTTTTCGATGTGAGTGCGCCACATTGACCATAATTTCATGGACGCCATGGCGAGCTAAATGCTCAATCAGATACTCCATCACTGGTTTACCCAGAATTGGAATCATCGGCTTAGGCAAATCTTTAGTCAGCGGACGCACGCGCGTACCCTGCCCAGCAGCAAGGATCATGCCTTTTAATTTATTCATCATCTAAATTTCCTGTATTTTCCATGCCAGCTTGAACGGCATAGCTTAACAATCCGTGGGATTAAGCAACTACACAACGCCATTGTAATCTAATGCGAATTAACCTTATCCAAAAGCATGTTTAATCATATCACCATGATAGCTTGTTGCCACAATACGCCAACAATCACCGTATCTTTATGGGCTGAGATTATGGGAATAAGTCTGCAGGCTATATAATACAAGGGTT
>CAIOPD010000027.1 GCA_903860085.1 uncultured Pseudomonadota bacterium | reverse complement strand
CTGATAACAATCATAGTTATATATTATGACAAGTTTATGACAAAAAATGGATCTGTGGGTTAACTGCTTCCAATTATCGTGCCAGTTGAAGTGCTTTCCCTCTCACTCGTGCTTATGTTTAAGTTGGCCCTGCTTAATTATTGTTGTAATAGTTTACTCAAAAGTTCCAATCCAAAACCGACGCCAAAGCCGTTGGTGTTGCTATCCACTGCACCGAGTCCACCTTTGCGATGAGCTGAAGATAAATCAGTATGCAGCCAAGCTGCATCGTTTTCGATAAATTTACCTAGAAAGCGCGCTGCTAAAATGTGATCGCCGCCGCCGTCTAAGGTGCATTGCTTGATATCGGCGATGTCACTATCTAAATCGCAATCGTAATCATCATCATATGGAAATGCCACCACGCGTTCCCCCGCTGCATTACCAGCACCTACAGCTTGGCATGCCAGTTGCGGACTGTTGCTAATGACACCGCTCATTCTATCGCCCAAGGCTGCCACCATGCTGCCAGTCAGCGTTGCAAAGTCTAAAATGGCGTCCGGATTTTCGCGGCTAGCCAATGTCAGTGTGTCAGCTAGCACCATACGGCCTTCGGCATCGGTATGTACAATTTCTATACTAGTACCGTTAAGCGCGATGACCACGTCATTTTGTTTGTAGGCGTCGGGCCCGATATGGTTTTGTGCAATCGCCAACCAGCAATCAAGCTTAATGGGCAGTTGCATTTGACTGGCCGCCAGCATGATGCCTAATGCCACTGCGGAGCCGTTCATGTCTTCATGCATGCCTTGCATATATTTCGCTGGTTTAAGGTTATGTCCGCCGGTATCAAAGCAAATACCTTTACCTACCAAGGCCACATGTTTTTGCGCTAGCTTAGGTGTGTAGGTGACATGCACAATTGCAGCATCTTGAGGCACAGATCCTTGACCCACGGCATAGAATGCACCCGCGCCCATTTTCTTTAGAGCGGGCATGTCAAATTCTTGATGTGCCCAACCATGTGTTTTAGCTAAAGCAGCTATTTTTTCACGATATATCGTTGGTGTTAATGCGTTCGGTGGCGTAATAGTCAGTTGTCGGCACAGGGCGTTGCCAGCTACGCGCGCATTCACATAGCCGTAATCATGCAGTGCTTGATAGCCGTATATGCTGATGTTTTTTAAGGCCACCTCTTTTTTGTCTTTTTTATGACTGGGTAATTCAGTTGCATTAACTAAGGTTACATAATAGCTAGCGCAAGCATTTGCCTCGCGAGTTTCGGCATCCCCAAACACACAAATAGCGACATTTTTAGGATGCTCGCTTAATAAAGGTCTTAATGCTTTACACAATAAGGCATGCTTTTGAAACATATTCAGTTTGTCACCTAACACGACAAAACTTGCTACCGCAGTGCTATTTAAATCTACTGTTAATGGCGACTTAGCTAAATCCTTATATTCACCTTTAGTGCGAAGTAGTTTGCTATGAAGATTTTTGCCGAAAGCCAGGTCTTTTTCTTCAGTTTCAGTCAATACGAAAAGTATATGTTTTTCATCTTTTAATGAATTTTCACTGGCAGTTGCTGCATTTTGTATTAATTTTACAGACATTTGTTATCCTTTAAGTCTTATATAAAACACATAGATTGTGTATAAGATATAAGTGTTAAATCCTCTAAAAGCGTTACTAAACTTGACCAAAACTTCTAAAAAAGCCACACTATGACTTTTGAAACTTACCTAGGTTGCAGGCTAGCGCGACCTATCAGACCCGCTAGATTGAATTTTGTTATTTATTATACTCATTACGAGTCAGTAAGTTTTAGCAATCTAGCCTTACGGAGCACTAACTGAATGTCATTGATGCCAGATATAGATAGTCAAGAAACCCAAGAGTGGCTTGACGCACTTACCGCTGTTATTGAAAATGAAGGCACGGAGCGTGCTCACTTCTTATTAGAAGCGATGATTGATAAAGCGCGTCGCTCAGGTAGCAATCTACCTTATAACGCGACTACCGCTTATGTAAATACCATTCCTACCCATTTGCAGCAACGCCTGCCAGGTAATCCTGATATGGAGCGCCGCATTCGCGCTTTGGTTAGGTGGAATGCAATTATGACCGTGCTACGCGCCAATGAAAAATCACCAGGCGTGGGTGGTCATATCGCAAGCTTCCAATCTGCAGCGACATTGTATGACACAGCGTTTAACTACTTTTTCCGTGCCACCAATGAAAACTTCGGTGGTGATTGTGTTTACTTCCAAGGCCACTCATCTCCAGGCGTTTACGCACGTGCATTTTTAGAAGGCCGTATTTCTGAAGATCAATTAACTAACTTCCGCCAAGAAACTGGTGGCAAGGGTTTGCCGAGTTATCCGCATCCTTGGTTGATGCCAGATTTCTGGCAATTCCCTACTGTATCGATGGGTTTGGGACCTATTACCGGCATCTATCAAGCCCGTTTTCTGAAGTATCTTCATGATCGTGGTATTGCAGATACTAGTGACCGTAAGG
>CAIOPD010000026.1 GCA_903860085.1 uncultured Pseudomonadota bacterium | reverse complement strand
TTTTACGAGGCTGTATTGCTTAACATCAGCGACGGGCTGACCCTGAAGTTCTAGGCAGTTGTTTTGCCATTCGCGCTGCATCATTTTCGGTAGACGGTAAGTTACTACATTTAAGAAACTGCCGACCACTAGACCTAAAACGACTGATAGGCCTATGAAGACTGCATTATTTTCCTGAAGCAATGTTGAGATTTTAATCAGACCATCTATCATAAACATCCTTGTATTGTGGCTGGGAATAAGCCCGCTATCAATTAAACGCATCATCGCACCGATAATTGCTTGTAGCAACAGCTAGTTGGGTAGGATGCGGTGAGTTTTAGGCGCAATTTTTTTATATTTTTTTATGAAAGCTCTTGAAATATTGCTTGTACAGCACAAACATAGCGCTAAGTATTGAAGATCAATAATATAATGAAACAATGTGCAACAAGGATGTAATATGACGCCAATGACGAGTTCAAAAAATACTATAGAAATTAGCCATCCACAATGGGATGAGCCAATTATCTGCCGAGTTGAGGTCGACCTGCCGCAATGGCTGTCTCAATTAGCAGGTGGTCGTGAGTGGGAAGTTTATGCCGAAGCAGAGGAAGAGAACTGTGTAAGTTTTGCCATGCGACAAGGCTCTAAGCAAGCTCCAAAACTTGCTGAAGTTACCTTGTACCATAATGGCTATGCAATAGTTGACGTTGAAGGCCAGTCATTATTTGACGGTTCGCTTACCGCAGGCACAAGTGACTGTGCGCACCTGAGTTATTACCATGCCGACAGCGGTGAGAAGATAATGCTAAATTAAGCATAGCGGCTTAGCAGCTCAAGTAACTGCAGGCCGATTGTTATTGTAATTAAGTCGAGTTTTAATTTTTTTATTTAATATGTTCGGCTAACTGAAAATTCAGCCAAAGCAAGTAGTGCGGTCTTATAAGCTGATTCGCTAAAGTGGGAAATGGCAGCGCTAGCTAAGGCACATTCACTTGCGGCAATGCCACGAACATGATCTAGCGCTCCAGTGCGTTCAACCGCATTCAGTACGCCAGCCAAATCTTCCAGCCCACCTTGTTCAATTGCATGTTTAATTGTTTGAGATTCTTCAGCGTTGCCGTTACGCATCGCGTAAAGAAGTGGCAGGGTAGGCTTGCCTTCGCTTAAATCGTCTCCAAGATTTTTACCGATAGCTAGAGCGTTACCACTTAAATCTAACACATCATCAATGAGTTGAAATGCCGTGCCAATATGCATACCGTACAGGCTTAATGCCACCTCATCTTCTGGGCTAGCTTTGCTTATAATAGCCCCTAGGCGGGTTGCAGCCTCAAATAGTTTAGCGGTTTTGTAATGAATTACTTGCAGATAGTCGGCATCAGTGATGTCCGCGTTATGCACATTTAACAGTTGCAAGACTTCACCTTCGGCAATCACATTAGTGGCGTTACTTAGGACCTCCATTACCCGCATATTTTGCACTGCAACCATCATCTGGAAGGCGCGAGAGTAAACAAAGTCACCAACCAATACGCTGGCGGCGTTACCAAAAAGTGCGTTAGCAGTATTTTGACCGCGACGCTTTTTAGATTCGTCCACTACATCATCGTGCAACAAGGTAGCAGTATGGATTAATTCAACAACTGCAGCGAGTTGATGGTGTTGAGGGGTGACCTTGCCAAATAGACCCGCGGCAAGTAATACTAAGATAGGGCGCAAACGTTTGCCGCCACTATTGATAATGTAATGCGACACTTGATTTACTAAAGCAACTTCGGAGTGAAGCGACTCTTCTATAACGACATTTACTGCCTGAATATCGTTGACGATAATGGATTGGATGCTGTCTAATGGCCTAGTGCTTTGCGTCACGATAATAAACCTAAAAAAGTAACGCTTATTTTATCACAACCGACATTCACCACTTTAATCAAGATGAGTATGAGGTAGCAAAAGGTGCGATAATTGTAGCTTAAACAGTGCACCATGAATTTTTGGGGGTAAGCCGAGATTATGGTTTGCTTTGCACAACAATATGCGTATAATGCGCGATTCTTCTGAAGTATGAGTTAAAGGCATAATCATGTATGCAGTAATCAAAACTGGTGGCAAACAATATCGCGTTATTCCTGGCGAAAGATTAAAAGTTGAAAAATTAGAGGTTGAAGTTGGCGGTACTGTTACGCTTGATCAAATTCTAATGGTTTCAGACGGTACAAAAACAACAATCGGTTCACCTATTATTAAAGGTGCAACTGTTAAAGTAACTGTACTTTCACATGGTCGTGGCGATAAGGTAATGATTTTTAAATTCCGTCGTCGTAAACATTATCGTAAAACACAAGGCCATCGCCAAAGTTTTACTGAAATTAAAATTGAAACAATCGCTGCTAAATAGTTGAAAAGCTAATAGTAGTTAATCAAGTTTAAGGATTAGAGAAAATGGCACACAAAAAAGCAGGTGGTAGTTCACGTAACGGGCGCGATTCACACGCACAACGATTAGGTGTTAAAGCTTTTGGCGAAACAGTAGTTACAGCAGGTAGCATTATCGTGCGTCAGCGCGGTACAAAAATGCACGCTGGTGAAAATGTAGGTATGGGTAAAGACCATACGCTGTATGCTAAAGCAGACGGCAAAGTATTTTTTGCTATTAAAGGTGCTTTAAAGCGTCATACAGTAAGCATTATTGTTGCAGCTTAAGTTAATTTGACTTTATTAAAGCCTCATCGTTTGATGGGGCTTTTTTATTTGGTAAACTCTGAATATGAAATTTATAGACGAAGCAACGATTAAGGTTTATGCGGGCGATGGCGGCAACGGTGTTGCTACGTTTCGTCGCGAAAAGTATGAGCCTATGGGTGGCCCTAGTGGCGGTGACGGTGGTCGTGGCGGTTCTATTACGATCATTGCTGATCGTAATATCAATACGCTAGTAGATTATCGCTATACGCGTACATTTAGAGCTCAGCGTGGCGAGAATGGTCGCAGTGCGGAATGCTATGGCGCTAAGGGCGATGATATGGTTTTACGGGTGCCTGTCGGAACGGTCATATCAGATAAAGCTACAGAGCAGATGTTGGTTGACTTGAGTGAGCATGGTCAAAGTGCTCAAATGGCTGCTGGCGGCAAAGGTGGCTTGGGTAATGTGCACTTTAAATCAAGCTTAAATCGTGCGCCACGCCAATGTACCAAAGGTGACCCAGGTGAGGAATTTGAGCTTTATTTAGAGCTTAAAGTGTTGGCCGATGTTGGTTTGCTAGGTATGCCGAATGCTGGGAAATCTACATTTATACGTTCAGTTTCTGCAGCAAAACCAAAGGTAGCTGACTATCCATTT
>CAIOPD010000025.1 GCA_903860085.1 uncultured Pseudomonadota bacterium | reverse complement strand
GACCGTCCATTACCATTGCAATAAAAATAGCGATAGCAGACAGCTCGAAACGCCCGTTCATGGCTTGAACAATCGCGTAAAAGCCTGCAAACAAGGCTGCCGAGGTAAATAAATTAGGTAACAGGTAAATGCCGCGCCCTTTTAATCCACCATCTAATAACGGATTTTTAGTGCGGGTGCGTACAGGTTTTTCAGCCATGATTTCAACTTCAATTAATTTACTTAGCATTAGTATAACAAAGCTCAGCTTATTAGGGCTTCTTAAAAAGAAGCATTCTCCATCAGCAATGCGTGCACAGCACTAAAGCAATCATAAGCTGTGTGTTAATATCGCGGCTTAGAAAAACTGTACTTACTTATTCATTATCCCTATGCAATTTACACTACATAAACAAGATGGCCTCGCCAGACGCGGTACCGTAAGTCTGATTCACGGTGAAGTGCAAACACCCGCCTTTATGCCCGTTGGCACCTATGGCACAGTCAAAGCCATGTCGCCTTTAGAACTCAAAGAAATCAATGCGCATATCGTGCTTGGCAACACCTTTCACCTATGGCTACGACCTGGGTTAGATGTCATTGCAGCACATGGCGGTTTGCATAAATTTATGGGATGGGATGGTCCAATCCTAACTGATTCTGGCGGCTTTCAAGTTTGGAGCTTAGGTGCTTTACGTAAAATTACCGAAGAAGGCGTTAAATTTCGCTCGCCGATTAATGGAGATAGCTGTTTCTTAACCCCAGAAGAATCCATGCGTATTCAGAAAGTACTGAACTCTGACATCGTCATGATTTTTGATGAATGCACCCCCTACCCAGCTACCCATAGCGAAGCCAACGATTCCATGCAACTTTCACTGCGTTGGGCGCGCCGTAGCAAGGATGCTCATGCCGGTAACGAAAATGCACTATTCGGCATTATTCAAGGTGGCATGTTTGAAGATTTACGCGACATCTCATTAGCGGGTTTAACGAGTATTGATTTTGATGGTTATGCTATAGGCGGCCTATCCGTCGGCGAACCTAAAGAAGACATGTTGCGTATCTTGGCGCATACCGCGCCAAAAATGCCGCAAAATAAACCGCGTTATTTGATGGGCGTAGGTACGCCTGAAGATTTAGTCGCTGCCGTCAGTCAGGGTATTGATATGTTTGACTGCGTGATGCCAACACGCAACGCCCGCAATGGCTGGCTATTTACGCAATATGGCGACATTAAAATTAAAAATGCTGGTTATAAAAGCGACACCCAACCTTTAGATGCTGATTGTGGCTGCTATACCTGCAGCAATTTCAGCCGCGCCTATCTGCATCACCTACATAAAGTAGGCGAAATCTTAGGTGCCCGTCTAAACACCATACATAATTTGCATTATTACCAAGAACTGATGGCGGGTATGCGAAGCAGCATCGAAGCCGGCGCCTTTGAAGCGTTTAAGCTTGAATTTGCAGCCAAACGCGCACAATTAACACAAGCGGCTGAAGTAAGTGCTGAGCAATCAGACTAATACGGCTAGTCGGCAATAACCTATAGTGTGTGCTAGAATTCGAAGCTAATTTTTAGCTACCAAGACAACTTAAAAGAGGTTATATCATGTTTATTTCAAATGCATACGCAGCAACTGGTTTAGCCAGCAATGATTTAATGAGCTTCTTACCGCTTATCGTAATTTTTGTTTTATTTTTCTTTATGATTATTCGCCCACAGATGAAGCAGGCAAAAGAGCAACGTAACATGATTGCAGCTTTACAAAAAGGCGATGAAGTTGTGACCAGTGGCGGTATCGTTGGCAAAATCACTAAAGTAAGTGAAGCTTTTGTCAGCGTTGAAATTGCGGCTAATGTTGAAATTACTGTGCAACGACAAGCCATACAAAGCGCGCTACCAAAAGGTACAATCAAAAGTATTTAGTGCAAGCTCAGTTAAGCGTGATCTTTACGTTTAACTGATGTTTAGCTCACCCACCCCTTAAACCACACACCGTTATTGACTAGAGTCTGAATATGAATCGCTATCCAATGTGGAAGAACATCTTTGTTGCCATCATGATTTTGATTGGGCTAATCTATACCATTCCCAATTTTTTTGGTGAATCACCAGCAGTACAAGTCACGCCTTCTAAAAGCTCTACCAAGCTAGATCCAGCGCTACTTGGTCAAGTGGAGGCGATATTTAAGCAAGAAAAAATAGCCTACGATGGCATTTATCTAGATCTACGTGGCGTGAAAGCAAGGTTTGCCAATACTGATACGCAGATTAAAGCCAAAGATGTATTGCAAGCGAATCTTGGAAAAGATTATACCGTCGCCCTAAACCTGTTATCTCGTTCACCAGAATGGTTGCACAACCTTGGTGCTAAGCCTATGTATCTAGGTTTAGATTTACGTGGTGGCGTCCATTTCATGTTGCAAGTTGACATGAAAGCAGCCCTAGATAAAGCCGCTGAACGCTTTGTGGGTGATTTTAGAATTGCCTTACGTAAAGAGCGCATCTCATATCTCGGCGTAACGCGTGAAGGTCAATCGGTGCAAATTCGTTTTAGCACTGCAGGTGAATTGCTAAAAGCAAGAACTGTCATTAGTAAAGACTTCCCTAATTTGACGCTGAAAGAAACTGCTGATGGCGCAGACCAAGTATTAACTGCCTCACTTAATGTGCTAGAGCAAAAACGTATTCAAGATTTTGCCTTAAAACAAAATATACAGACTTTGCATAACCGTATTAACGAACTCGGTGTCGCCGAACCTATTATTCAGCAGCAAGGCGCTGATCGCGTGGTAGTGCAATTGCCAGGTGTCCAAGATACAGCCAAAGCCAAAGAAATTTTAGGCCGTACCGCCACACTGGAAATCAGATTAGTAGATGAAGAAAAAACCGATGTCGCGACTCTAGAAAAAGCTGAAAAAGGCCAAGCACCGCTAGGTGATGAAGCGTATAAAACACGTGATGGCCGCACCATCCTTGTGAAAAAGAATGTGGTACTGACCGGCGATTACATTACTGATGCAGGTCCTGGCGTGAACAGTCAATCTGGTCAATCCGTCGTGAACGTGACTTTGGATGGTCGTGGCGCTCGTGTGTTTC
>CAIOPD010000024.1 GCA_903860085.1 uncultured Pseudomonadota bacterium | reverse complement strand
CAACTGAGCTAACCGCCTATACTGATTTTAATCACTGTTGCTATACAGCTGTGCTTAATTTCAAATAGAGGCAGGATTTTAGCTGATTGTGGCCGTGGGCGCAAACGTCAAACGTTATAATGGTAGTATGCACCCCCATTATTTTGCACATAATCTCCAACAGCAATTAGACCAGATCACCGATCGTGGCTACTGCGTGATGGATAACTTCCTCAGCCCCAGCGTCATTGACACATTAGCTAGCGAAATTTTAGTGCTAGAGAATGGCGCTCTATTACATGCCGCCAATACTGGGCGAGCGCAAACCACCGTGAATACCAAGTTCCGTGGCGACTCGATTTATTGGCTAAATGAAGCCGAAGCTAGCCCTGCACAACAAACATACTTTGATGAAATGGAGCGCCTGCGCTACGGACTTAATCGTCACCTTTATTTGGGTTTAGATTTATTAGAAAGCCATTTAGCGTTATACCCAATTGGCGCCGGCTACCAAAAGCATCTAGATCGCTTTAAGGCTAATGACAATTCGCAACTACCTCAACGTCAAATCAGTTGCATATTATATTTAAATAAAGATTGGCTGGAAGAAGATGGTGGTTACTTGCGTTTGTATCTAAATGCAGACGATGCCACAGATGGTATAGTGGCCACTGCATCATCACTTGATATTGCCCCTATAGCCGGTAGATTGGTGATGTTTTTATCAGACACTTTTTACCATGAGGTAATGCCCGCCAACCGCGCCAGGATGAGCCTGACCGGCTGGTTCTTAAACCGCTAACATTGTAAATGTTAAGCCGTAGCTATTTCGTCCAGTAAAGCTTGGTAACCAACGCTAAAGTCTGGGTATTTCAACTGAAAACCACTAGACAACATTAACTGATTACTTAAGCGTTTCCCCCCTTGCGCTTCTGCTGAGCTATTGGCTGGTAAGGCTAACTGCATTTTCTTGGCAAGCCAAGTCAGCACTTCGTACTGACTCACCGGCTTAGAGTCAGTCACAATATAACAAGGGGCGATAGTCTGCTCAGTCAATATCCTCTGAACTAAGAAAACAACAAAATTCGCAGCATCGTCACGATGTATGCGATTACTCCAACTATTTTGTAATGGCCACTGTTGTGGTGACTTTGCCAAATTAATCATGCGCAACCGACCTGGGCCATAAATACCAGATAGCCTTAAGGCAGTAGCGCTACAAGGCAAGGTTTTGAGTAGATATTCAGCTTCCAACAACCGCTCACCACCAAAATCTGCTGGTAATGCCGTTATATTTTCATCCAATATCGCTGTAGCTTCTTGTCCATATACACGGGTGCTAGACACAAAAAATACATGCTGTAATTGTTGATTGCGGCTTTGGCTAGCCAGTATATTTTTTAGCCCAGTCACATACTGCGCTTGATAGGCTGCATCGTTCTGACCGTTGGCCGCCACACAGTAAATCACAATCTCAGGCATCAGTGCGACTAGCGCTTGAAGCGAGCTTGCGTCAGTAACATCACCTTGTAGCATTTGCATTTGCGGTAAGGTCTGCAGGCTTCTACGTAAGCCTATGACCTCATACTTCTCGTCTACCAAACGATTGGCAATAGCAGTGCCTAAGTCACCGCAACCCACAATTAAAATTTTAGCCATGCGCGGATTCCGCTTTCAAAAACTGGTCAGCTAAAAACAGTGCGGCGATAGTTTTTCCATCCGTAATTTCACCTTGCACAATCATATTTAAACATTCCACAAATGGTAACGTAAACACTTCAAGACTCTCATCTTCATCACGCTGATGTTTGCCTGCCATTAAGTTGCGCGCTAGATAGATATGGATGGCTTCATTGGAATAGCCAATACACGGATGTATTTGCCCTAGCCTCACCCACTCGTTAGCGCTATAGCCGGTTTCTTCTAGCAATTCACGCTGACCGGTATGCAATACATCTTCATTGGCGTCGATCTTACCCGCCGGCAGCTCAATAAAGACTTGGTGTAGCGGATAACGAAATTGTCGCTCTAGAATTACATGACCGTTAGCGAGTATGGGCACAATGAGGACTGCACCAGGGTGAATGACGTATTCACGCTGAGTGAGATGGCCATTTGCCAAGCGCACTTGATCACAGTGGACTGTCAGTAGCTTGCCTTGAGCTAAGATTTCAGAGCTTACGAAGTGTTCTGTGAGATCAGGCTTTATCATCGTGCAGTAATTGCTAACAATGAAGTGCCGGGCCCATAGCGCATTAACTTAAGCTTCTGGTCACCGCGTAAATACAGAGCTCCATCAATGACTGCGGCATCAATCCAATAACTAATAACGCCAAGGCATTGACACTTAATATAATGCGCATATCAAGGGGCGCATCAATGGGTTTTAAATCGGCAGGCTCATCAAAATACATTAGTTTGATGACACGTAGGTAGTAGAAAGCACCAACCACTGCCATCAACACAGCGAACACGACCAGCCATAAGTAACCCGCCTGCAGCGCTGCTTGCAATACGCTAAACTTGGCATAGAAACCCAAAGTTGGTGGCACACCAGCCATGCTAAACATCACAATCATCATTAAAAAAGCCACCCATGGACTACGCTGGTTTAGGCCTTTTAAATCCTCTAAGTTTTCGGCTTCAAAGCCTTTGCGAGATAGTAATAAAATAATGCCAAAGCCAGCTAAGGTCATTAGGACATAACTCACCACGTAGAACATGGCATAAACAAAGCCGTTTATGCTCGCGCTCATTAAGCCATACAAGATAAAACCGATATGTGAAATCGTAGAGTAAGCCAACATACGCTTTAAATTGGTTTGCGCGATTGCGGTAATGTTACCCACAACAATTGACAGCACGGCCATAATCATCAGCATCTGCTGCCAATCGACTGCTAAGGTAGGTAATGCCTGGACTAACAAGCGTATCACAAAAGCAAAAGCAGCCAATTTTGGCACGGAGCTAATAAGCAACGTCACCGCAGTCGGTGAACCTTCATATACATCCGGCACCCACATTTGGAATGGAACTGCGCCAAGCTTAAAAGCTAAACCAGATACGATAAATACTAAACCCAAAATCAATACTGCATGATTTTTCGTTTCACCCATCAAGGCATGGTTGATGTCGGCAATATTCAAACTGCCTGTCATACCATAAATCATACTCATGCCGTATAGCAACATACCAGAAGCTAAAGCACCCAACACAAAGTACTTCATTGCTGCTTCTGTCGCGCGTGTGTTGTCGCGATCTAAAGCGACAAGGGCATATAAACTTAAAGACAATAACTCTAATCCCATATACAGCGTCAGCATATTCTGGCCAGAAACCATAATCATCATGCCGACTACAGAAAATAGCACTAAGGCATAAAACTCGCCCCGAAACATGTTGCGTAGCTGTAAATATTGACGGCTATAGACAAAAATCAAGGAGGTGCCAAGATAGATCATTAACTTCAGAACATCAGACATTGCATCATCAACAAAGGCGTCAGTAAAGGCATAGCTCACACTTGGAGCATGATTACTAAAAGTTAAATAGGCTGCAGCCAGTAACGTGGCTTGGGATAAGCCATAGATATAAATACGATTAGAGGCTTTCAGAAATAAATCTGCTAGCAGGATAAACATCGCCATACAAACGATGAATAACTCTGGCATAGCGGTAATCAGGTCGTAACGTATATTTTCCATAGCTTATAGACCTACAGGCAGTTTGCTTTGCGCAAGGAGTGAAAGAAGTTGCGTCACGCTGGCATTTGTCATATCGGTCAACGGTTGTGGATAGACACCCAAAGCCAACACCAACAACGCCAACGTGGCTAGAATCAAGAATTCGCGTTTGTTGAGGTCTTTCAGTGCTGCCACATTTGCATTGGCAATCTCACCATAAAACACACGCTTAATCATCCATAGCGTATAAGCTGCGCCAAAAATAAGTGTGGTTGAAGCTAAAAATGCATACCAGAAGTTGGCTTGAATCGCGCCCAATATCACCATAAATTCGCCGACGAAACCAGAGGTTGCCGGCAAGCCACTGTTAGCCATCGCAAAGAACACAGCAAAGGCAGCAAATACTGGCATCGTATTAGCAACACCACCGTAAGCTTCAATTTGACGACTATGAACACGGTCATACAGCACACCCACACACAGGAACATGGCGGCTGAAATAAAGCCGTGCGAGACCATTTGCACCACTGCGCCTTCTAAGCCTAAATTATTAAAGATAAAAAAGCCTAATGTTACAAAACCCATATGTGAAATTGAAGAGTAAGCAATCAGTTTTTTCATATCTTTTTGCGCCAATGCTACTAGCGCAATATAGACAATCGCAATTAGCGATAATGTAATCATAAAGCCAGATAAATAATGTGCTGCATCGGGTGCAATCGGCATTGCAAAGCGTAAAAAGCTATATCCACCAAGCTTTAATGCAATGGCTGCTAGCACCACCGATCCGCCCGTAGGAGCTTCAACGTGAGCATCAGGTAACCACGTATGGACAGGCCACATCGGCACTTTTACAGCGAAGGCTACAAAAAAAGCTAAAAAGATAAGTACTTGTGCAGTAAGAGGCAAAGGCAAGCGGTAGTAATCCATCAGCTCAAAACTACCTGTTTTTAAATATAGGTAGATAAAGGCCACTAGCATCAATAGTGAACCAAGCAAGGTATAGAGGAAGAACTTGATTGTCGCGTAAACACGGTTAGGACCACCCCAAATACCGATGGCTAAGAACAACGGGATTAGCATCGCTTCCCAAAACACATAATACAAAATGGCGTCTAAGGCGCAGAACACCCCAACCATTAAGCCACTCATAATCAAGAAGCAAGCCATATATTGTGCTACGCGCTTTTCAATCACTTCCCATGCAGAAATAATCACAATCACAGTGGTAAAACTAGTGAGCAAAATCAGTGGAATTGCAATACCGTCTACACCAAGGTGATAGTTAATATTAAAAGCTGGAATCCAACTAAATCCTTCCTGAAACTGAAAGCCACCATCAGCAAAATTAAACTGGGTATAGAGTGGAATTGCGACCAAAAATGCCAGGATGCCACCAGCTAACGCTAACCAACGTGTGCCGTTAGGTTTGTGGTCATTGGCAGTAAATAGCACGGCTATGCCAGACAGTATTGGTGTCCAGACGCTAAAACTTAAGAGATGTTGAGAAAAGTAAGACAGCATGTTTTTTATACTTTAGAGAAGAATGTGAGCATAAGGAAAGCGCCAATAATCATGGCAAATGCGTAGTGGTAGATCAAACCTGTCTGTAATTTACGCACAACACCAGACAATCGGACAATTAAACGTGCCGTACCATTCACTATGCCACCATCGATGATTTTTACATCGCCAATTTGCCAAAGTTGGTGGCCGATAAAGCGTGAACCTGCCGCAAATACACGATCGTTAAAACTGTCAAACCCATATTTGTTTTCTAGCACGCGATTAATCAACGCGAACTTAGTTTGAATTTTGGCAGGAATATCTGGGCGCTGCGTATAAAAGAACCAAGCCAAAGCAACACCAGAAGCTGCCAGCATAAAGGGTAGAGAACTAAAGCCATGTAAAGCCATACCGCAAGCGGTATGCAATACTGTATGCCACTCATGTGTGAGCTCATGCATCGCAGGATGTGCGGCTGAGTCTATAAAGATCACACCTTTAAAGAATTCACCATAGAGCATCGGCTCAACGGCAACATAACCAATAGCCAATGAAGGAATGGCTAATAGAATTAAAGGTAACTTAATCACCCAACCCGGCTCATGCGGATCATCTGTCGCACTTAAGCCATGATGGTGTGCATCATGATCGTCGTGACCATGATCATGCTTAGGCGTACGCCATTTTTCAGCACCATGAAATACTAGGAAGTAGAGTCGGAAGCTATAAAAAGCAGTAACAAACACACTGACCAATACCGCGAAATAAGCAAAGCCACTACCAGTGATTGTTGATGCTTTGGCCGCTTCAATAATACTGTCTTTAGAATAGAATCCGGCAAAGAACGGCGTACCAATAAGTGCCAATGAACCAACCAAAGAGGTAATCCATGTCACTGGCATATACTTTTTAAGATTACCCATATTACGGATATCTTGATCGTGATGCATACCCATAATCACTGAACCCGCACCTAAGAATAATAAGGCCTTAAAGAACGCGTGAGTCATGAGATGGAAAATAGCGACTGAATAAGCTGAGGCACCCAAGGCGACCGTCATATAGCCAAGTTGCGACAACGTTGAATAAGCAACGATGCGTTTAATATCGTTTTGAATGACGCCAAGAAAGCCCATAAATAAGGCGGTAATACTACCGATGATCATCACAAATGACAACGCAGTGGATGACAACTCAAACATCGGCGACATACGCGCCACCATAAAGATACCAGCAGTCACCATGGTCGCCGCGTGAATCAAGGCTGAAATTGGGGTTGGACCTTCCATAGAGTCTGGCAACCACACATGCAACGGTACTTGTGCTGATTTACCCATCGCACCGATAAACAATAAAATACAGGTCACCGTCATGAGAGACCACTGCACATTACCAATTAAGCTAATTTGCACGTCTGCCATTTGTGGCGCTACTGAAAACACAGCTGCGTAATCTAAGCTGCCAAAATGAAATAACACCAAACCGATGCCTAGCAAGAAGCCGAAGTCGCCAACGCGATTCACAAGAAAAGCTTTTAGATTGGCATACACCGCAGTCGGCCTTGTGTACCAAAAACCAATCAGCAGGTAAGAAACTAATCCCACTGCTTCCCAACCAAAGAACAACTGCATAAAGTTATTACTCATCACCAGCATCAACATAGCAAAAGTAAAGAGTGAGATATAACTAAAGAAGCGCGTATAGCCTTGATCTTCTTCCATATAGCCTATGGTGTAGATATGCACCATCAGTGATACAAAAGTAACGACGACCATCATCATGGCGCTGAGATTATCAATTAAGAAACCAATCTCTAGCGTGATATTGCCTGACTTTAACCAGGTATAAATGCTGTCATTAAACACATGGCCAGAAATCGTATCATTAAGCACATAGAGCGATAAAACGAATGATGCAGCAACGCCGAGTATGGTCAAAACATGCGCACTAGCGCGTGGCAAATACTTTGAAAATAGACCGACCACAACGGCGGCAGCTAAGGGCAGCATTGGTATTGCCAAATAAATCTGTTGCATGCTCATTCTTGGCTTACCCTTTTAAACTATCTAAATCATCAACATTAATGGTGTGTAAGTTTCTAAATAACACCACTAAAATTGCCAAACCAATAGCTGCTTCAGCAGCCGCTACGGTGAGAATAAAAAATACAAAAACTTGGCCAGCAATATCATTTAAGTAATGTGAAAAAGCAATGAAATTAAGATTCACCGCTAACAACATCAACTCAATCGCCATCAATAAAATAATCACATTTTTACGATTTAAGAAGATACCAACAACGCTGATAGCAAATAGCAGCGCCCCAAGAATAAGATAGTGCGAAAGTCCGACCATTATTTAGCCTCCTTCGAAGTGGCAGTTGGCTCGGGCACTTCCACTACAGCATCCATTTTAATGATGCGTAGACGATCCTGCTTCTTGACCAACACTTGTTTAGCGGGATCCATTGATTTGCTTTCTTTACGATCACGCAGTGTTAGTGCAATCGCTGCCACGATAGCGACCAAAAGTACGACTGAAGCCAATTCGAATGGTAATAAGTAATCGCTATATAGCACACGTCCTAATTCTGCTGTATTGCTGTAATTAGCCAGATGCGCTGCTGGAGCCTGTACTTTGTCCACGCCGAAATTACGCACACCTAAGATCATCACCATCTCTAATGCCATCAACCCACCGACCGGCAAAGCAATCGGCAGTGCGTTCCAGAAGCCCTCTCGCAGCTTATCTAGGTTGATATCAAGCATCATGACGACAAATAAGAACAGCACCATCACCGCGCCCACATACACTAACACGAGCGCTATCGCCAGGAATTCAGCTTCTAAAAGTAGCCAAATACCAGCGGCAGTAAAGAAAGCTAGCACTAGATTAAGTGCCGCATGCACTGGATTGCGCGCCGTAATGACACGCAAGGCGGCAAACAGCAAAACAGCTGCTAATCCGTAAAAAACGAGATCTAAAAAATGTAAGCCAAAATATGTCATGGATGTGTGTGCCTATCTAAATGCTTTATCAATTGCGCGATCTGCCGCAATTTGTTTTTCATGTTTATCGCCTACCGCCAGCAACATGTCTTTGGTGTAGAGTAAATCGCCGCGCTGTTCGCCGTGATAATCAAAAATTCTGGTTTCAACAATAGAATCTACTGGGCAAGACTCTTCGCACATACCGCAGAAGATGCATTTAGTCAGATCAATATCATAGCGAGTAGTCCGACGTGTATTGTCTTCACGCTGCTCAGACTCAATCGTGATAGCCATCGCTGGACATACGGCTTCGCATAGCTTACAAGCAATACAACGCTCCTCACCATTAGGGTAGCGGCGAAGTGCATGTAAACCTCTAAATCTTGGCGATTGCGGAGTGCTTTCTTCTGGGTACTGAATAGTAATTTTAGGCGCAAAAAAGTAACGCCCAGTAAGCGCCATGCCTTTTAGCAGCTCGATTAGCATTAAGCTAGTTAGCGTAGATTTAATTTTTGCAATCATAAATTGAACGAGTCTTTAGCAATCAGTAAATAAGTTTAATGGAACAAATAAGCCCATGGCGTTTGCATCATGGCGCCAACAAACACGATCCACACGATGGTAATGGGTATAAATACCTTCCAGCCTAGACGCATAATTTGGTCATAACGATAGCGTGGAAAAGTTGCCCTAAACCATAGAAACATAAAGAGTAAAAAGCATACTTTAGCTAATAACCATAAGAAACTATCTGGAATAAACGGCACTGGTGATAACCAGCCACCCAAGAACATCAAGGCGGCCAAGGTAGCCACTAACCACATATTGGCATATTCAGCTAAGAAGAATACCGCAAATGACATGCCTGAGTATTCCACGTGAAAACCAGCCACAATTTCAGACTCACCTTCTGCCACATCAAACGGCGCGCGATTGGTTTCAGCCACCGCACTAATAAAGTAGACGATAAATAATGGAAACAATGGAATGAAATACCAATGCCAAAATCCACCAGATTGTCCCAATACAATTTTGCCTAAATTAAGAGAATTGGCGCACATAAGCACGCCAACTAAAGCAAAACCCATGGCAATTTCGTAAGATACAATTTGTGCAGCTGAACGTAAAGCGCCTAAAAACGCATACTTAGAGTTTGATGCCCAACCGGCGATAATGACGCCATACACACCTACTGAAGTCATGGCTAAAATGTAGAGTAAACCCGCATCAATATCCGCCAAGACCATATCAAGATCAAACGGCACTACTGCCCAAGCCGCAAAAGCAGGTGCAATAACCAATACTGGACCCAACAAAAACAACGCCTTATTTGAGGCAGTGGGCACCACAATTTCTTTAAATAGCAACTTAAGGCCATCTGCAATTGGTTGCAGCAAGCCGAAATAGCCGACGCGATTAGGGCCGATACGCACTTGCATATAGCCAATCACTTTACGTTCGGCTAACGTCAAATAAGCGACAGCACCCATCAACGGCAATACAATGGCAACGATTTTTAGTAACGTCCACACCGTCAGTTGCACCGGCGCCCAATAAATACCAAACAAGCCAGCTAACCATTCCATTACGCTGAGACCCCTTTAGTTGATGGTAATTTCTCGATACTGATATCTCCCATCAAATCCCCTAAACCCACACTCGCTTCATGTGCCGCTGCAACGCGCACACAGCCCATGGCGACATGGTTATCAAGTTTGACCGATAAGACCGCGCTACCTTGATCTTGGCGAACCAATACTTGCTCACCTTCTACTAGGGATAACTGATCCATTTGTTTTGCACACATACGTGCTAGCGGTTTAGTGTTGTATTTTGTTTTTTGTAATGAGGGTGAACGACGCACTAATGGGTCAGCATTATATTGTGGCACCTCACCAATACGTTGCAAGCCATCATGCTTGATATTCACCTGAATCTCTACTAGCTGTTTAAGGTT
>CAIOPD010000023.1 GCA_903860085.1 uncultured Pseudomonadota bacterium | reverse complement strand
TGCAACATGAAACTACTTATCTAGCTTAACTGCCGGAAAAAAGGCATATGACAATGTCATCTCAGAAACATCTTTAGGCAATTCAGGACTCACATAAAACCGTAAAGGCATTTCCTTCTCTTCACCTGGCTTTAATGACTGTCTGACAAAACAAAAACACTCAATTTTCTTAAGATTAGAGGCTGCAATACCAGGTGTTACACTCGGTACCGCTTGTCCAACTACAACTTCATTAGTTGTATTTTTTGCAACAAAAATTACAGTTTCTATCTGCCCTGGATGCAATCTAACACTTGTTTGCTTAGGATAAAAATTCCAGCCCAAGCCTGGCATGACATTTGTTGTAAATTGAACATCTACCCAGCGAGTATTATCAATTTTTGTATTTGCTGACTCAGCCGCTGTAGTATTTGTTTTTCCGTTTAAACCGGAGACGGTGCATAAAACGTTGTATAAGGGAACCAATGCAAAAGCAAACAAAATGGCTCCAATAACTAACCATGTTAACTTAACTACCAGCTTCTTATTCTTTGCATCTAGTTCCTGCTTAGCTGTAGGCGCTTTATCTTCGTCTAGTGATGCCATATTGTAAACATCGATACGACATACCAAATTAAAGCAACACCACCTAATATATATGCAATTTTCTTGCTACTGCCTTTTGCCCCTGTTTCTTTATTGTCCATATTTTTCCAAACAAAACCCAACCTAACTTTACTTATAAGTAAGGCTGGGGTTTTATATTTTTATTTAACTGTCGGTTGTTCTGTGAAGCTATGGTAAGGCGGTGGTGATGGAAGAGTCCATTCCAATCCCTTTGCACCTTCCCACACTTGATCAGTCGCTTTTTTTCCACCTCTAGCGCAACTGACAATGTTATAAACGAATAACAATTGTGAGAAGCCAAGTACAAAGGCTGCAATTGATGAAATCATATTAAATTCAGCGAACTGCAAAGCGTAGTCAGGAATACGACGTGGCATTCCAGCCAGACCTAAGAAGAACTGAGGAATAAAGGTTAAGTTGAAAGAAATAGCAGTCAACCAGAAATGTAATTTACCTAATTTCTCACTATACATATGACCAGTCATTTTAGGTAACCAGTAATACGTGCCGGCCATGATACCCATGATGCCACCAGCAAACAGTGTGTAATGGAAATGCGCCACTACAAAATAACTGTTGTGGTATTGCGCATCTGCAGCAACGTCAGCAAGAACTAAACCAGTTAACCCGCCGATACCGAACAAGATGATCCAGCCCACTGCGAATAGCATTGGCGTTTCAAAGCTCATAGAGCCTTTCCACATAGTCTTAATCCAGCAGAAGAATAGAACAGCTAAGGGTAAGGAAATTGCCATTGTGCTATACATGAAGTATAGCAACGCTGGTACTGGCATGCCTGCTGTGAAGAAGTGATGTGCCCACACAACAACAGCTAATGCACCAATTGCCCACAATGAGTAAACTTGCGCTTTGTAGCCGTACATCGGCTTACGTGAGAATGTTTCAAGAATTTGTGGAATGAAACCCCATACTGGCAGCAACAAAATATAAACTTCTGGGTGACCAAAGAACCAAAATAAATGCTGAAACATAATTGGGTCGCCGCCGCCAGCTGCGTCAAAGAAGTGTGTGCCAAAATGACGATCTGTTAACAACATAGTTACCGCACCAGCTAATACAGGAATAGTAGCGATAAGTAAGAATGCTGTAATTAACCAACCCCATGCAAACATAGGCATTTTCATTAATGTCATGCCAGGCGCGCGCATATTGAATAAAGTCACAATAATGTTGATAGACCCCAACACTGAAGATATACCCAGTAAATGCACTGCAAAAATAGCAAAGTCAACTCCAATGCCTCCTTGCACTGACAATGGTGGGTAGAAAGTCCAACCCGTAGCTAAGGCGCCATCGCCAATACCGAATAACGCTAACGTGAACGGTAAAGTTAAAAGAATGGCTGAAGGTGGAAGTAACCAGAACCCCCAGTTATTCAAACGCGGTAAAGCCATATCTGGAGCACCAATTTGCAGTGGAATCATCCAGTTAGCAAAACCAGTAGCTGCCGGCATTAATGCTGCAAAAATCATCACTAGCGCATGTACGCCAATCAACTGATTAAAAAACTCAGGATTTAATAGCTGCAATCCCGGTTGAAATAATTCAGCACGAATCGCTAAAATCATGCTGCCGCCCACAAAAAACATGATCAGCGAAAAAGTTAGGTACATCGTACCAATGTCTTTATGGTTAGTCGTTGTTAGCCAACGCATAATTCCCGCAGGATGATCATGATGCTCTTCATGATGTGCTACCGTTGTTGTACTCACTGCTTTCTCCTAATTACGCAAACAAAATAATTACTATCTATTAAACATTGCCATCTAACGATGCGACCTCGGCATTTATTAAACTATCGCTTACTGTCGTGCCGCCTTAACTTGTGCTGGTTGCAATACATCACCAACACTATTACCTAAAGCATTACGCTCGTAGGTAATAACGGCTGCAATTTCAGTGTCATTTAGTAAAGCTTTCCATGAAGGCATTACACGCACACCGTTTAGGACGCGATCTAAATGACTATCTTTAAGATATTTACCATCCGCACCAAATATTGGACCGTTAGCAATTTTACTTCCAGTTAGTGCAGGGAATGCAGGTGGTAAACCAGCGCCAGATACTTGATGACATACTGCACAGTTTTTCTCGTAGACGCCCTTACCCGTTGCTACCAGGTCTTCTTTTGTCCACTCTTTATCTGCACCTGCTGAGGCTTTGGACAACTCTTCTTTCTTAGCTGCAACCCAAACTTTAAATTCTTCCATAGGAACTGCATCAACCACAATAGGCATATAGCCATGGCCCTTACCGCACAATTCTTTACATTGACCACGATAGGTTCCAGCCCTATCCACTTGCACCCAAGTTTCACGAAGGAAGCCAGGCACAGCAACACGTGAAGAACCAAATTGCGGCACCCACCAGTTATGCAACACGTCCGTTGCAGTCATTAGAACTCGTACTTTTTCACCCACTGGCAACACTAGACGATTATCAACTTCAAGCAGGTAGTCAGCATCTTTTACGCCCTGAAAACCTTTTGCTGTTTGTTCTTTTGGTGTTGATAAATTACTGACGAATTTAATGCCTTTAGCATCACCGTCCATATACTCATACTGCCAACGCCATTGCGAACCAGTAATCTTAATCACCATTGTGGCTTTATCTCTAGTGTCTTCCATCATAATTACACTGTGATAGGCTGGTATACCCATAATCACAAAGTCAATCAATAAAAGTATGGCAAAAGGAATCAGTGTCCAGAAAATCTCTACTGCAGTGGAAGGCGCTTTATCTGCCACTGGTTTGTATGATTTGCTTTTTCTATGGGAAAATATTGAATAAATCATGATTGCTAGAACGACAAGGAAAATAATCCCTGTAATCGTCATAAATTTATTATGCACATGTAACGTATCCAGCGCCATCGGGGTCGCAGGTAAAGGGAAATTCCATGAGTAATCCGCATACGCATTAAGCGAAGCAAGCATTGCTAAAACACCTAAGCCAATTTTTCTAAAACCTTGCATAACACTTGCTCCAAAACTAATTAATAAATATTTCTTAATTTTTCTCTGAGCTCACGCGCAAACATTGTGCGTTGCCCATCATTTATAAAATACTTGCCAAACTCAACTTCTTTACCATGAGAGCTAATGAATAGCACCCTTTTACTACCTTTACCTGAACCCTGCATAACGTCGCGCACGCTTATCTGTGCCCAATAACGTTGAAATATCATCATCGTAAGATCTTTATCATTCTTTTTCTCTACGAGGACTTCATCACCAACTATCGTAATGCTTTCATAATCATTTGAATGTAAATACACGCTGTAAAACGCATAAGCCAATGCTACGATTTCTATACCTGCAAATGGCAACACCAACCAAGCGCCAATAAGCGAGAAACCAATAGAAACCAATAAAACAATCACAAATAATGCCATTACCACTTTCACTGTACCTTCAGGTGAAAGCGAATTATTTGGCTTTAAAATTATTTTATTAACGTGATCTAATGCTTCCACACACTACCTTTAAGTTAACAAATTTAAACTTAACATGTGCTTGGTATCTGATGCGACATTTTGCCGCATCAGAAAAATATCACAAAACCGAGCTTCACTCAAGCTAATTGTTACAATATTGTAACAATTTA
>CAIOPD010000022.1 GCA_903860085.1 uncultured Pseudomonadota bacterium | reverse complement strand
TTATAAAAGATGGGGTGGCTGATGGGGCTCGAACCCACGACAACAGGAATCACAATCCTGGACTCTACCAACTGAGCTACAGCCACCATAGAGACTTTAAACATACATGGTCTGCCCGACAGGAATCGAACCTGTAACCCCCAGCTTAGAAGGCTGGTGCTCTATCCGGTTGAGCTACGGGCAGATTTTGGTTACAAGGCTTTACACTAAGCAGCATAAAGATTTTCGGGCTGACTATACCCTTAAGCGGTAGAAGCTATTAACTAACTTTTACCGCTTAAGAAATGTGGTCGGCGTGGAGAGATTCGAACTCCCGACATCCTGCTCCCAAAGCAGGCGCGCTACCAGGCTACGCTACACGCCGAAGGGCAGAAATATAGCGTAAACCAAGCTTGCAGTCAATTCTAATATGTTAAAATAGCACTTTATTTTTAACGAAGTCTAAATTACTTGCAATGACTGCACAAATAATTGACGGCAAAGCTATTGCCGAAACCCTATTAAATTCGATAAAAATGCGCATCAATGCGCGCTTGCACGTTAACAAGCGCGCACCTGGACTTGCCGTTGTGCTCATTGGCGCTGATCCAGCATCTGCAATTTATGTACGAAACAAACGTTTAGCTTGCGAAAAGGTTGGCATAGTTTCTACTGCCTACGATCTACCTGCGACAACGACTGAGGCAGAGTTAATAGCACTTATTAAACAACTTAACGAAGACGATAAGATAGATGGAATTTTAGTGCAGTCGCCTTTGCCTTCACAAATCAAAGACGAACATATTATTGAGTGCATTAACCCAAACAAAGATGTGGATGGCTTTCATCCTTACAATATAGGCCGACTGGCTGTACGCCAGCCTACATTGCGCTCTTGCACTCCGTTTGGTGTCATTAAGATGCTACAGGCTAGCAATATTGATTTAATGGGCTTAGATGCTGTAGTAGTCGGCGTATCCAATCATGTAGGCCGCCCCATGGCTCTTGAGCTTTTGCTAGCTGGGTGCACAGTAACTAGCTGCCATCGCCATACAAAAGACCTGAGTAAGGCTGTGGCGAATGCAGACTTAGTAGTAGCCGCCGCAGGAAAACCAGGGCTCATTCAGGGCGCTTGGATTAAGCCCGGGGCTATTGTGATTGATATCGGCATTAATCGTCTTGCTGATGGGAGCATTGCAGGTGATGTAGACTTTAAAGCCGCCAAAGAGCGTGCGGGCTGGATTAGCCCCGTACCCGGTGGGGTTGGTCCGATGACCGTAGCTACCTTGATGGAAAATACCTTATTAGCCCTAGAGTTAAGTGAGCAGCTTACATAAGCCTTGTACTTAATTTCCAACCGATTACCAAGTTTTTGCACATAATCTTTAATCCGTGTACACTCACGAGCGCTAATTATAACCAGCTGGTTTTAGCGCTCCTTTTTTAAGTATCTGGGTACCCAATATGGCAGAAGTCGCAAACAAACAATTTACACCCTATCAGGCTAAGCCTGATGAAGAGTACATGAACAAAACCCAGCTCAATCATTTTCGTAAGATTTTGAATGACTGGAAAGCAGAGTTAAGTCAGGAGCTTGATCGCACCGTTCACACGATGCAGGACGAAGTTACTACGTTTGCAGATCCTAATGATAGAGCCAGCCAAGAGTCCGATATCACTTTAGAGTTACGTAACCGTGACCGCGAACGTAAACTCATCAAAAAAATTGATGAAACTTTGCGTAATATTGACGATAAAGAATATGGTTACTGCAATGGCTGTGGCATTGAAATCGGTCTGAAACGCCTAGAAGCGCGTCCTACCGCTACACTTTGTATTGATTGCAAGACCTTGGATGAAATGCGCGAGAAACAAGTCGCTAAGTAAGATTAGCAACTAATCTTCTCGTAAAGTTTCACCCATAAAAAAGCCCGCTTGCGCGGGCTTTTTCTTATTCTAACGACTACTCGTTAGCTTCTGTTTCTGCTTTTGCTTCAGAAGCAGGAGCTTCGATTAAGGCTTTCATACTTAAACGTACACGGCCTTTTTCATCAGCTTCTACAACTTTAACTTTCACTACATCACCTTCTTTTAAGAAGTCAGAAACCGCATTTACGCGCTGATGTGCAATTTGTGAAATATGCAATAACCCATCTTTACCTGGAATTAGCGACACGATCGCACCAAAATCAAGTAATTTAAGCACAGTACCTTCGTAGACATTGCCAATTTCAACTTCAGCAGTGATTTCTGCAATACGACGTTGCGCTTCGGCACCCGCTTCAGAACTTGTACATGCAATTTTTACTGTACCGTCTTCTTCGATATCAATCGTGGTGCCAGTTTCCTCAGTTAGAGCACGGATTACTGCACCGCCCTTACCAATCACATCTCTGATTTTTTCAGGATTAATTTTCATGGTAATGATACGAGGTGCAAATGCTGACATTTCAGTATTTGCTGTTGTCATTGCCGCTTTCATAATACCTAAAATATGTGCACGACCTTCTTTAGCTTGCGCTAAAGCTACTTGCATAATTTCTGCTGTAATGCCCGTAATTTTAATGTCCATCTGAAGGGCAGTAATGCCCTCGTCTGTACCTGCTACTTTAAAGTCCATATCACCTAAGTGATCTTCATCACCCAGAATGTCTGTCAATACTGCAACGCGGTTGCCTTCTTTAATTAAGCCCATAGCAATACCTGCTACGTGATTTTTTAATGGTACACCTGCGTCCATCATAGCTAAACTGCCGCCACAAACAGATGCCATAGAACTAGATCCATTTGACTCAGTAATTTCAGATACGATACGTACTGTATAACCAAATTCATCTGCACTAGGTAAAGCAGCTAATAGCGCACGTTTAGCTAATCGGCCATGGCCAATTTCACGACGTTTTGGTGTACCAACACGACCAGTTTCACCAGTTGCATACGGAGGCATGTTGTAATGCAACATAAAGCGATCTTTAAACTCACCTTGTAGCGCATCAATCACTTGTTCATCACGACCAGTACCTAATGTTGCTACAACTAAGGCTTGCGTCTCACCGCGCGTAAACAACGCAGATCCATGGGTACGTGGCAATACGCCCGTACGCACAGTGATAGGGCGCACAGTGCGCGTATCACGACCATCAATACGTGGCTCACCGTTTAAGATTTGGCTACGTACAGTTTTAGCTTCTAAATTGAAGAATTCTGTTTTGATTTTATTAGCTTCGTCAGTTGAAGTTGATTCAGTAATTAACTCGCTTAATACACGATTTTTAATTTCATCTAATTTGGCTGAGCGTGCACCTTTAGCTTTAATTTGAAAAGCTGCATTCACATCAGCGCCAGCCAATGCATTCATTTTTTCTATTAAAGCTGTATCTGGCTCTGGTGCTGACCAATCCCAAGCGTCTTTACCTACTTCAGCAACGATTTCATTAATCATAGAAATCACAGCTTGCATAGCTTGGTGTCCGAACACTACCGCGCCCAACATAATTTCTTCTGATAATTCTTTAGCTTCTGACTCAACCATCATTACCGCGGTTTCTGTAGCAGCTACGATAAGGTCTAACTCAGTATCAACTAATTGTGTTTTAGTTGGGTTGATAACGTATTCTTCGTTGATATAACCCACACGAGCTGCACCTAGTGGACCATAGAATGGAATGCCTGAAAGTGCCATCGCCGCAGATGCGCCAATAATAGCTGGAATATCAGAATCAATTTCTGGATCTGATGACATAACAGTCGCAACAACTTGCACTTCGTTGTAAAACGCTTCTGGGAACAGAGGGCGTAATGGGCGATCAATTAAACGTGACGTTAGCGTTTCTTTTTCTGAAGGACGGCCTTCGCGCTTGAAAAAACCACCTGGAATCTTACCAGCTGCATATGTTTTTTCCATGTAATCAACTGTTAAAGGGAAGAAATCTTGACCCGCTTTAACTTCTGTTTTACCTACAACCGTTACTAAAACAACAGTATCACCATAACTTACTAATACAGCGCCATCAGCTTGACGGGCAATTTCACCAGTTTCAATGGTGAGCTCATGCGCACCGTATTGAATACTTTTTTTAACTTTATTAAACATAATTTATCCTTTTCTCTTTTTCAAAATTCGTTATTCACAACCCAATAACGAACACACAATATAGACTCGCCTGACTTCCATTGTTGCAAAAAGGCTTGTTAGCCCAAAGCAATTACTGACCGTTTCGATAAGTCTTTAAAACAAAAAAACCGACAGCACCATTTTTGGAGTGCTGTCGGCTTTTAATTTTAATCACAAAAATTAATCGTCAAAAACCGGACCGGTTTGTGAGTTGATAATTGCGACTGAATTACTTACGTAGACCTAAACGTGCAATTAGCGCTTGATAACGCTCAACACTGTTACGTTTAAGATAATCTAACAATTTACGACGTTGACTAACCATGGCCAATAACCCACGGCGTGAATGGTGATCTTTTTTGTTAGATTTGAAATGATCTGTCAAATAGCTAATGCGGCTAGTCAAAAGCGCAACTTGCACTTCAGGACTACCTGTATCATTCTTAGCTTGTTGAAATTCTGCCACGATGGTGGCGCGTTCAGCTGCAGTAGTTGCCATAACTTAATCCTAATATTTAGATGTTTTGCGTCAATGCAAAAGCAGATAACCCGCTAAAGCATTCATTTTGCACGAGGCGTGCATTATATAGCCTTAATCTTGACTAATCAACCTACATTATCATTATTTATAATCAAGCGCTTAGGTGCGATTTTGCCATCACGATCTTGCTCGCCCAAACCCAAAAATTCCTGCTGCTCATTATAAAGTCGCAACAGGCCTTTCGCGCTTATACCGCTTTGCCAAACAGCTTGTCCTTGACGCAAGTAGTGTGTGCTATCAGCATCTAATACGATTGCTGGTAAATGTAATACCGCGCTATCCATCGGCATTAATGCTGCTTGGCGCTGCTCTAAAGTCATCGCTTCAAACTGCGTCAATGTCACTGCCTGATCAATGCTGTAATTGGCTGTTTTCGTTCTGCGCAAGCCAATTAAATGAGCGCCGCATCCTAGAACCGCGCCAATATCTTCAGCTAGCGTACGAATGTAGGTCCCTTTGCTACATGACACGCTAATGCTTGCGACATCATACTCAAAAGAATTAACTTGAATGCTATGTATGGTAATGAGGCGAGATGCGCGCTCAATCTCTACCCCTGCGCGTGCATATTCGTAAAGCGCTTTGCCTTCGTGTTTTAGAGCAGAATACATAGGTGGAATTTGGGAGATTTCACCAACAAACTGCGCGCAGGCTTGTGCAAACTGGGCTGGGCTTACATTGACGCTGTGAGTGGCAAGCACTTCACCTTCCGCATCGCCAGTGTTAGTTGTTACCCCTAACTTAATCGTGGCAATATAAGTTTTATCTGCATCGGTTAAATAATGCGCAAACTTTGTTGCTTCACCGAAACATAAAGGTAGTAATCCAGTAGCAAGCGGATCTAGCGTGCCTGTGTGGCCTGCTTTAGCGGCTTGGAATAACCACTTAACTTTTTGCAACGCCTGATTGCTGGAAAAGCCTAATGGCTTGTCCAACAAAAGCACGCCACTTACGTTTCTTTTGGGTCGTCTATACTGCAAGGTGGGAACTATTTGAGTTAGTGTTTTTCTGGGTTTGAAGCTAAGGCTTCGTCAATCAGCTTGGACATCTTCATACCGTTGTCGATTGAGGCGTCATAGACAAAATGCAACTGTGGCACTGTGCGAAGTAGCATACGTTTAGCCAACTGCGTACGTAGAAAACCTGCAGATTTTTCTAGCCCTTGCTGCATGCTGTCACTGGCTTTACTTGCGCTGTAAAAAATCTTCGCGTGCGCCATATCACCAGTTACTTCAACAGCCGTAATCGTCACCATACCGACGCGCGGGTCTTTTACTTCAAATTGCAGTAAATCTGCCAACTCACGCTGCATTTGCTCGGCAACGCGGTGGCTTCTTGAAAACTCTTTAGCCATTTAGTTTATATCCAATCGAAACTTATTGTTGATAGCACTCATCTGCACCTAAGCACAGACGAGTGTTCTTTATAGCGTACGTGCTACTTCAACAATTTCGTAGATTTCTAAAATATCACCCACTTCAATATCATTGAAGTTTTTAAGTGACAAGCCACATTCAAAGTTATTTTTTACTTCTTTTACATCATCTTTGAAGCGTTTCAGTGAATCTAACTCGCCAGTATGGATAATCACGTTATTGCGCAACACGCGTACTTTAGAGTTACGTTTGATCATACCATCTTGCACATAACAACCAGCAATTGCACCAATTTTAGAAATACGGAAGACTTCACGCACCTCAACGGTACCAATCATGCTTTCTTTTTGCTCTGGCGGTAACATGCCACCTAGCGCCGCTTTAATCTCGTCAACAGCTTCGTAAATAATATTGTAATAACGAGCATCCACACCCAAGGTTTCTATTAGCTTACGTGCACCTGAATCTGCACGCACGTTGAAGCCAATAATAACGCCTTTAGAAGCGGCTGCTAAGTTCACATCAGACTCACTAATAGCACCAACGCCAGTATGAATAATGTTTACTTTTACTTCACTGGTTGAAAGCTTTTGTAAGCTAGTCGCTAAGGCTTCGTATGACCCTTGCACATCTGACTTAATGATGAGACCTAGTGTTTGCACTACGCCTTCACCCATTTGCTCAAACATATTTTCAAGTTTAGAAGCTTGTTGTTTTGCTAATTTAACTTCACGGAATTTACCTTGACGGAAGTTAGCAATTTCGCGCGCTTTACGCTCGTCATTTAAAACGATCATATCTTCGCCAGCACTTGGCACATCTGATAAGCCTTGAATTTCAACCGGCATAGATGGTCCAGCTTCTTTGATGTCGTTGCCAGACTCATCTAACATGGCGCGAACTTTACCAAAAGTTGAGCCCGCTAAAATCATATCACCACGTTTAAGTGTGCCAGATTGCACTAAAATTGTAGCTACCGGACCACGGCCTTTATCTAAACGGCCTTCAATTACCAAGCCTTTGGCTGGTGTATTTTTAGGGGCCTTAAGTTCTAGCAACTCCGCTTGTAACAGCACAGCTTCTAGAAGTTCATCAATACCTTGTCCAGTTTTAGCTGATACTTCTCTAAACATAACATCACCACCGAAGTCCTCTGGCACAACCTCTTGTGCGACTAACTCAAGTTTAACGCGCTCAGGCTCTGCACCTGGCTTATCAACCTTGTTAATTGCAACAACCAAGGGTACGCCTGCCGCTTTGGCGTGATGAATTGCCTCTATTGTTTGTGGCATTACACCGTCATCGGCTGACACCACTAAAATAACTACGTCGGTAGCTTTAGCTCCACGCGCACGCATGGCGGTAAACGCCTCATGGCCTGGAGTGTCTAAAAATGTCACCATACCGCGTGGCGTTTCAACATGGTAAGCACCAATGTGCTGCGTAATTCCGCCAGCCTCACCGGAAGCCACACGGCTACGACGAATATAATCCAACAATGATGTTTTACCATGGTCTACGTGACCCATTACGGTTACAACTGGTGGGCGCGCTTCAATAATTGCGGCCGCATGTTCTGCTTCTTCAATAAAAGTATCTGGGTCATTAGGCGCAGCTGCTGAAGCTTTATGGCCCATTTCTTCCACAATAATAATCGCAGTATCTTGATCCAGCACTTGGTTAATTGTAACCATCATGCCCATACCCATTAGCGTTTTGATGACTTCACCAGATTTAACTGACATCTTGTGAGCCAATTCAGCCACGGTAATGGTTTCTGGCACTAATACTTCATAGACAATTGCTTCTGTAGGCGCATTAAAAGCATGCTGTGCATCATCATCTGATTGATGTCTGTGCTTACCTTTAGGTGCACGCCAGCCTGGCTTACCAGCGGTTGTATCACCACGAGTTTTTAAGCCACGCTTCTTATTCTCAGCATCAGTCCACTCTTTATTGTTGCCTTTGCCTTTTTTCGCTTCTTTAACTGCTGGTTTTGCAACACCTTCTTTGGCGACAGGTTTGTGCAATGTCCCTTCAGAAAGTTTGGCTGCCTTCGCTTTTGCTTCTTCTGCTTCAACTAATTTCTTAGCCTCATCATCAGCTCGGCGCTGGGCCATATCTTGTTTTTTTCTTAAATCATCAGCTTGCATTGCTGCTAAAGTCGCATGCCGCTTAGCCTCATTTGCACGCAATGCGATTTCATCTGCGCCCAATAAATCTTTGCGGCTCAATGTTGTTTTTACAACAGGCTCAGCGACGGGCGCTTCAATAACCGTTTCTATTTTTTCAGCCACGACTTCAATCACAGGTGCGACGACTTCAGGTTCAACAGCAACTGGCTCAGCTACTACTTCAGGGGCTACAACCAAGACTTCTGGCACTATCTCAATTTGCACTTCAGGAGTTTCTATCACCTCTTCGCTTGGCACTGCTAATGTTTCGACTGGCTCAATGACGTCAACTGACTCTCGTTGTTCAATTACACGTTTTTTACGAACTTCAACTTGGATAGTCCGTGCCTTACCTGTGTTATCGGTTTTTTTAATTTCTGTGCTAGATTTGCGCGTCAACGTAATTTGACTCTTAGGCGCAAGGGTGCCGTGCTCTTTACGCAAGTGATCAAGCAAAGCAGTTTTATCCGTTTCACTTAATTTATCTTCCGCGTTTGATTTATGCACGCCAGCACTTTTAAGCTGCTCTAATAACAATGCTGTTGGTAGCTTTAATTCGCCAGCAAATTGTTCTACGGTTGTTTGTGCCATCTTGTTGCTCCAGTGTTCTTTTTCTAAGCTTTATTGCCTAGCATTACTGCTGTATTACTTTTAGTACATTGAATAATGCAGGGGTTTTTATCTGCCGCACTTATTCAATGTTTTCGTTATTTAAACCAAGGTGCACGTGCAGTCATAATTAAGGTTTTTGCACGCTCAGGATCCATATTAGTTAGCTCAACTAACTCATCAACAGCTAGCTCAGCTAAATCATCCATAGTTGGCACGCCCTTAGAAGCTAAGAGATGTGCAGTTGCATCATCCATGCCTTCCATAGCCAACAAATCTTCTGCCGCCTCTTCAACTTTTTCTTCCTTAGCAATAGCTTCGGTCAATAGTGCTGCACGTGCACGCTTACGCAGCTCTTCAATAGTTGCTTCATCAAAAGCTTCAATTTGATTCATTTCTGCTAATGGGACATAGGCAATTTCCTCTAAGGTACTGAATCCCTCTTGCACTAGAATTTCAGCAACCTCAGCGTCAACATCTAATTTATCCATAAACAACTGACTTACTCCGGCAAATTCAGCCTGATTTTTTTGCGCAGCTTGATCTACAGTTAAGATATTTAATGTCCAGCCAGTAAGTTCAGAAGCCAAACGTACATTTTGACCATTTCGACCAATTGCCAACGCTAATTGTTCTTCATCTACAACTACATCCATACTGTGTGCATCTTCATCCACGACAATACTTGATACTTCAGCTGGCGACATGGCATTAATAACAAACTGCGCAGGCTCTATACTCCAAAGAACAATATCTACACGCTCACCAGCTAACTCCGCCGTGACAGCTTGAACACGCGATCCACGCATACCTACACATGTACCAACTGGATCTATACGTTGATCGTTACTTTTAACTGCAATTTTAGAACGTAAACCTGGATCACGAGCAGCAGCACGAATTTCTAACAACCCGTCCTCGATTTCTGGTACTTCTAGTTCAAATAAGCGAACCAAGAAATCAGGAGTAATTCTAGATAAAATTAGTTGCGGTCCACGGCCACCACGCTCAATACGAGATAAAAAAGCGCGTACACGATCGCCTACACGTAGATTTTCTTTAGGGATCATCTGTTCACGTGGCAATAAAGATTCAATACGACCAACCTCAATAATCGCGTTACCTTTTTCCATGCGCTTAATAACACCAGTTACTAACTTTTCATCACGCGCTAGGAAATCTTCTAAGATTTGTTCACGTTCTGCTTCACGCACTTTTTGCAAAATAACTTGTTTAGCGGCTTGTGCGCCAATACGACCAAATTCTATGCTTTCTAGTGGCTCTTCATAATACTCACCAATAGTTAAGCCTTTTGACCTGTCATCTTCCTCATCTAATTGATAGGCTGAGTTTTCCAATAAGTCATATTCCACATACTGCCAACGCCTAAAGGTTGAATACTCGCCAGATTCACGATCAATAGATACACGAATATCAGCATCGTCATGGTGTTTTTTCTTGGTGGCTGATGCTAAAGCTAGCTCAAGCGCCGTAAAGATGACCTCTTTACTTACATTTTTTTCATGCGCTAAGGCATCTACCAATAATAAAATTTCACGACTCATTTTCTATCTCCGACTAATAATTACACAATGCTTGGTTTTAAATAACAATATCTAAAACGCATCAATTTAAAATACTGGGTTTAAACGCGACTTATCTATGTTTGTCAGCGCGATTTTATATGTCTTACCATCACACTCAAGATGCAAATTGCCATCCTCAACACCACGAATAAATCCTACAAAATTCTTTTTAGTAACTTGCTCTTCTTTGCCGCCAGCTTTGGCACTTATACCTATTTCTATAATAGGCACATGTAATTTTACGGTAGCGCGCTCACCATTAAAGCGTATGAAATCAGATTCTTTTTTTATTACTCGATCCATACCTGGGGACGACACTTCCATACGATCATATTCAATCTCATGCTCAACTGCGAGAAAATTACCCAACTGGTTACTAACCAAAACACAATCATCAATATTAACGCTATCTTTAACATCCACTGGATTTTGCTTATCAATAAATACACGTAGTACTTTTCCGCGATTTGAAATCTCAAGGTCAACCAAGGCATAGCCTAATTGGGTAACCGAATTCTCTATCAATGTATGTAAATCTTGCATGATAAAACCCCTTAATTCTGCAACAACGTCTTTGAATGCTACATAAGTTGCAGAAACAAAAAATGGGCACAAAGCCCATCAACAAATTCTTGCCGCATTATACCAATCAATTCAATGAATTGGAATGACTGAGTACAATTGTTTTTTAATAAATAAGGAGTAGTTGTCAGCAATCTAAGGGTTGATAAAAAATTGCATCATTAGCACTGCAGCTTCAAACAACCGAATCATTGATTCTCAGCTGTAAATTAAAAAGCAAAAAGCCCCACTATTTGCATAGAGGGGCTGTTGCTGCCTCCGGTTGGAGGACGATATAAATAGCTTGGCAGTGACCTACTTTCGCATGCAAAAAGCATACTATCATTGGCGCTGGTTCGTTTCACGGCCCTGTTCGAGATGGGAAGGGGTGGGTCCAAACCGCTATGGCCGCCAAGCATAACTGGTAACTCTTGTGCGCTGTTGAGCTCTCACTCAATTGCCTATCACAAGCAGAAATGCTGTGCGCTCATTCCTATTTTCATAAGAATAGCGTCTTAAACTTCATCATCACTTATCACTAAGCAATCATGCAGTTTTTAACAAACAGAAGAAGTAAAGTTAATGGCGTTCTTTGATTACATTGTCTAACCTTTTTAAAAGTTACTCCAGTAACACCTGCCACTCAACTCAACAATGACTTTCATCACCATCAGGTTCAAGTTTTAAGGTTATAGGATCAAGCCTCACGAGCAATTAGTAACGGTCAGCTTAACGCATTACTGCGCTTCCACATCCGTCCTATCAACGTCCTGGTCTCGAACGACTCTTCAGGGGGGTTAAACCCCCAGGGAAATCTCATCTCAAGGCGAGTTTCACGCTTAGATGCTTTCAGCGTTTATCTCTTCCGTATTTAGCTACCCGGCTATGCCATTGGCATGACAACCGGTCCACCAGAGATACGTCCACTCCGGTCCTCTCGTACTAGGAGCAGGTCCCTTCAAATTTCCAACGCCCACGGCAGATAGGGACCAAACTGTCTCACGACGTTTTAAACCCAGCTCACGTACCACTTTAAATGGCGAACAGCCATACCCTTGGGACCGGCTACAGCCCCAGGATGTGATGAGCCGACATCGAGGTGCCAAACTCCCCCGTCG
>CAIOPD010000021.1 GCA_903860085.1 uncultured Pseudomonadota bacterium | reverse complement strand
TTGCAACGCGGCGCTCTGTTTCGATCAAACTTGCATCGATACCAGAAGCATCTAATGATTTTGGCTTAGCTGCTGCAATATGCATCTCAATATCTTTAGCTAGCGCGTCATCACCACCAACTAGATCAACGATTACACCAATTTTGCTACCGTGAATGTAGCTTGCAAGCTTACCTTGCACTGCTGGGCGTACAAATCGACGCGCTGTCACGTTTTCACCAATTTTACCAACCAATTGCGCACGCGTATCTTCAACAGTTGAATCACGCATAGGCAAAGCACCCACAGCAGCAATGTCAGCTGGATTGCTGTTAGCAACAATCACGGCTAATTCATTGACGAACTTTAAGAAGTCTTCATTTTTAGCGCAGAAGTCAGTTTCAGAATTGACTTCAATCATCGCACCAGTTTTGCCATCAGCACTTATGCTAATACCAACAGTACCTTCAGCAGCCACACGGCCAGCAGCTTTACTTGCTTTATTGCCAAAACGTACACGTAAAATTTCTTCAGCACGAGTCATATCGCCTTCAGCTTCAGTTAATGCTTTCTTACAGTCCATCATTGGCGCATCAGTGCGCTCACGTAGTTCTTTTACCATACTTGCGGTAATTTCAGCCATTTTAAGCTCCTATAATTCTATAAATTACATTAAATAATCTATTTAATGAATTGATTCTATTGTTGATATTTTTAGTGACTCTAAAAATAAAAAGGGGCACTAAGCCCCTTTTTATTTAACAGCAATTACTCAGCAGCAGCTTCTGCTGCTTCTACTGGCTCTTCAGCCGCTGATTTAACGATTTCTGTGATTACTGAATTACGGCCTTCTAAAACAGCATCAGCAATACCGCGTGCATATAAACGAATTGCACGTGAAGAGTCATCGTTACCAGGAATGACATAAGCTACGCCGTCTGGTGAGTTGTTAGTATCCACGATACCAATTACTGGAATGCCTAATTTAGCCGCTTCAGTAATCGCACCGCTTTCATGACCAACGTCAATAATGAAAATAGCGTCTGGTAAACCGCCCATTTCTTTAATGCCGCCAATTGAACGCTCTAATTTTTCAATTTCACGCTTGTAGCCTAATGCTTCTTTTTTACCGAATTTTTCTAAGCTACCGTCAAGTAACATTGCTTCAAAGTCTTGTAGACGTTTGATTGATTGTTTAACAGTTTTAAAATTGGTCAACATGCCACCTAACCAACGGTGATTAACATATGAACAGCCAGCGCGTGAAGCTTCTTCTTTAACGATGTCACGGGCTTGACGTTTAGTACCAACGAACAGAATGCGACCTTTGTTTGCAGCTAATGAGCGCACATGCTTAACAGCATCTTCAAACATTGGTAAAGTTTTTTCTAGATTGACGATATGAATCTTATTGCGATCACCGAAAATAAACGGTGCCATTTTAGGATTCCAATAACGAGTTTGGTGGCCAAAGTGAACTCCAGCTTCCAACATATCACGCATGGTGACTGACATAATGATTCTCTTTTCTAAAGGGTTATGAATTCATACAACACCAAAAACACTTTAGTTTACAGTCACTTAAACTACAGACCTTAAACTTTAAGCACCCTTGATTGGGTTGTATGTAAATTTTTATTACATAGCTCTGCTAAATTGCAGAGCGCGAATATTACCATTAACTCATTGAGTTAGCTAGTATTAAGCCGCTATTTTTAAGCAAAATATACACGACGATTGGCGCCATCGTTTATCAGCAAACGCTTGCCTATGCTAAAATGCATAATCATCTAATTATCTAAGTTAAGCACATGGCAATCTCAATTAAAAACCAACACGATATTGAAAAAATGCGCATCGCTGGTAGGCTTGCTTCAGAAGTGCTTGATTATATTACCCCATTCGTCGTCCATGGCGTAACAACTGAGCAGCTAGATAAGCTGTGTCACGATTATATCGTTGACGTACAAAATGCCATTCCAGCACCACTTAACTACGCACCCGATGGCCATACACCCTATCCTAAGTCAATTTGCACTTCCATTAACCAGCAAATTTGTCACGGCGTGCCTAGCGAGAAGATGCTTAAAAATGGGGACATTGTCAATATTGACATTACAGTGATTAAAGACGGCTACCATGGCGATACCAGTCGTATGTTTTATGTTGGCGACCCTTCAGCACAAGCTAAGCGTCTGTGCGAGATCACCTACCAAGCAATGTGGCTTGGGATCAACAAGGTTAAAGCAGGCGCAACGCTTGGTGATATTGGTCACACCATTCAAACCTTTGCCGAAAAAAGCGGCTATAGCGTAGTACGTGAGTTCTGCGGACATGGCATCGGAAAAGTGTTTCATGAAGATCCTCAAGTGCTCCATTACGGAAAAGCTGGTGCCGGCCTCACATTGCAGGCAGGGATGATGTTCACCATAGAACCTATGATTAACGCTGGAAAACGTGACATTAGACAGATGTCTGATGGTTGGACCATCGTCACTAAAGATCGCAGCCTATCCGCGCAATGGGAACACACGCTATTGGTCACGGAAACTGGCTTTGAGGTAATGACCTTGTCTAGCGGTTCGCCTGCAATTCCGAATTTTGTGCAAAAACCGTAATTCAGCTACTAAACAAATGACGTAGTGGAGCAATAAGTAATAATGAATATGTCGTCAGAGAATGCTTCACCGCATCCACTAGTAGGTATCAATAACGACACGAGCGATATTGCGGCATGGCGTCAGCAACTAAAAGATGGCTTTTATACATTAAGAGCTGATTTCAGCCTACACCCAAGTACACACTACTTATTTAAACAGCACTGCCAACTAATAGACAGTCTATTAGTTAAGGTGTGGGCGAAAATGCAGTTTGATAGCCACTGCTGCTTAATTGCGGTAGGTGGTTATGGGCGTGGTGAATTGTACCCACATTCCGATATTGACTTGCTAATCCTACTCCCTGAACACGATGGCGAAGATAATCATTACAACCGTCAAGTCGAAACGCTAATCGGCATGTTGTGGGATATAGGGCTATCTGTTGGTCATAGCGTTCGCAATCTTAAAGAGTGCGTGACTGAAGCGCAAAAAGACATCACCGTTCAAACCAACCTCATTGAATCTCGCCTCCTCACTGGCGACGATGATGCTTACGGCAACTTCGTTACTGAAATTGCGCGCACACTTAATGTACCAGCTTTTTTTGCAGCAAAACTTCAAGAGCAAGACAATCGTCATGCAAAATTCAATGATACAGCTTACAACTTAGAACCCAATATCAAAGAAAGTCCAGGTGGATTACGCGATTTGCATATGATTGCCTGGCTTACTAGTAGTTTAATGATGGGACAGGATGGCCATCATGCCCAAAGCAACACTTGGACCATATTAGCTAAGCAAAACATCATTTCAGCACTTGAAGTACGTCAGATCCGCCAGCATGAAAAAAACCTACAAATACTTCGGATACACTTGCATTTTTTAAGTGACCGCCGTGAAGACCGCCTGCTATTTGATTACCAGAACGAATTGGCTGCCGACTTAGGCTACGTCAACACCCAAAGCAAGCGAGCCAGTGAACAACTAATGCAGAGCTATTACCGTAGCGTTAAGTTCGTGCGATTAATCAATGAAATTTTGCTGAAGCTACTGCAGCAAAAGTTATCAGCAACGCCGCCGGTGATAAAACCGATTAATGCGCACTTTGAAGCACATGATCAATGGCTGGAGGCAAAAACTGCAAGCTTATTACAACAGCATCCTAGCGCAATTTTTGAAGCTTTCCTCATACTGCAACAACACCCTGAAATTACAGGCATGGGTGCCACCTTGCTACGCAACCTGAAGCGCGTTAAACGCCTTGTAAATCGTGACTTTAGGCAAAATGCGCAAAATAAAAAACGCTTTATAGAGATACTTTCACAGCCTAATGGCGTTAACCACGCATTACGCGCCATGAATCGATACGGTATTTTAGGTAGCTATATCCCCGCGTTCGGTAAAATTATTGGGCAAATGCAACATGATTTGTTTCACGTCTACACCGTGGATGAGCACATCCTTAATGTTCTGGCTAATTTAAGGCGCTTTTCAAAACCAGAACTCAAGCACGAATTCCCTTTGTGTAGCCAGCTTTTTGGGGCCTTTGATGCTCCGCACTTATTGTATCTAGCTGCCCTATTCCATGATATTGCCAAAGGCCGTGGAGGAGATCACTCCGAGCTAGGGACTGTGGATGCCCTTAGGTTCTGCAAATTGCATGGATTATCTAAAGCTGATGGCGACTTTGTCGCCTGGTTAGTTGAATCTCATTTAAAAATGTCGGCTACTGCACAAAAGTCTGACTTATCTGACCCGAGCATCATTGAAGCATTTGCACAATTTGCGCAGACAGAACGACGTTTGGTAGCGTTATATTTACTAACAGTAGCGGATATTCGCGGTACCAGCCCAGCCGTATGGAATGAATGGAAAGCGCGCTTGTTAGCAAACCTGTTCAACGCAAGCAAACAAGCGCTGTTGCATTCCTCTGCACATCAAAACCTCTATACGCAACAAGCAATCGCTACTCGCAAAACAGAAGCCGCAGAAAAGCTTAATAAATTTGGCCTGAATACCAACTCTTACCAAACGTTATGGGCGCAATTCGGCACCAATTACTTTGTTCGGCATGAGAGCGATGAAATCGTATGGCATAGTCGCTTACTTACACCGCACCTTAATAGCATCACGCCTATTGTGCGAGCAAGGCTCAGCCCAAGTGGGGACGGCATTCAGGTCATGATTTACACAAAAGATCAAAATGATCTATTTGCTCGCATTTGTAACTTTTTTGACCGCATGGGTTATGGCATCGTCGAAGCTAAAATTTATACGACCAATCACGCATACGCTTTAGATAGTTTTATTGTTTTAGATCAATCAGGTAAGTCAGTAAGCTACAGTGGATTATTAAAGTTTATTGAAGTGGAATTGACACAAAAAATTGGTGAAAATAGTCCGTTAGAATCCCCACTTCAGGGCAGAATTAGTCGCCAAGTAAAACATATGCCAATTCAAGCACAGATTAGAATTAGTCCTGAAATAGAAAGCAACAATCACAAATTAGAGATTACCGCTAACGACCGCCCTGGCCTCTTAGCTACGTTAGCGCATCGCTTTTTAATTGAAGAAATTGAATTACATAACGCTAAAATCAATACTCTTGGTAATCGCGCTGAAGATACGTTTTTAATTTCGGCTAAAAAAGGACAAAAGCTGAGTGAATCACGCATCAACGCTTTAAGGGAAAGTCTTAATAACGAAATCTAGCAAATGCAAAATAATGCAAGCGCATAAAAAAAGCCTTGATGATTCATCAAGGCTTTTTTAACAGCGTAACATTCATGCCATCCCTAGATGACAGAACGCTAATAACTAACTGTGTTTGTAATGCTTTTTCAATTGAGTAACGACTTCCCAGTTCGACTTCATGCCTTTAGGGAATACCACAAAATCACCAGCTTTAATGACCACTTTTTCGCCGCCTTGTGGCGTTACATGGATTTCGCCTTCAAGCACGTAAGCGCTTTCTGTCATGCCAAAATCTAATGGGAATTTTGATGGTGCACAATCCCAGATTGACCAGCTAGAAACGCCTAGTTCTTTTAATTTTTCTGG
>CAIOPD010000020.1 GCA_903860085.1 uncultured Pseudomonadota bacterium | reverse complement strand
TGGCGACCAAGTATTAGTTCCTATGCCGGATTATCCGCTATGGACAGCCGCCGTTACTTTGGCTGGAGGAACTGCGCGCCATTATTTGTGCGATGAAGCCACAGGGTGGATGCCGGACTTAAAGGATATCGAGTCTAAAATCACCGCCAATACCCGAGGTATTGTGGTGATTAATCCGAACAACCCTACCGGTGCCCTATACCCACAAGCGATTTTAGAAGGCATTATTGATATCGCTCGACATCATAATCTGGTGATTTTTGCCGATGAGATTTACGATAAAGTTTTATATGATGGCAATGTGCATACCTCTATTGCTTCGCTGGCTGAGGATGTCTTGTTTGTCACTTTTAATGGCTTATCCAAAAACTATAGAACTTGCGGCTATCGCTCGGGTTGGATGATTTTAAGTGGTGAGAAAAAACACGCCAAGGACTATATAGAAGGCCTGAATATGCTTGCCTCTATGCGCTTATGTGCGAATGTGCCTGGGCAACTCGCTATACAAACTGCGCTTGGCGGTTATCAGAGCATAGATGACTTGGTTGCAGCTGATGGCCGGCTGTGCAAGCAACGTGATGTGGCTTATGAGCTATTGATTGCAATACCTGGTGTGACTTGCACTAAGCCACAGGCGGCGATGTACTTGTTTCCAAAATTGGATCCAAAAATCTACCCGATTGAAGACGATCAGCAATTCATTTTAGATTTATTACTTCAAGAGAAGGTCTTGCTAGTTCAGGGCACTGGCTTTAATTGGAAAACGCCGGATCATTTCCGCGTGGTATTTTTACCTAATGTGGATGACTTAACTGAAGCCATTCATCGCATCGCAAGATTTTTAGAGAGTTATAGAAAGAAACACGGAGCTTTAGTTTGAAAAATACAGCGTTAAAAGATTTGAATGTAGGCTTACTTGGCATAGGAACAGTTGGTGGCGGCACATTTAATGTGCTGATACGCAATGCTGAAGAGATTTTCCGTCGTAGTGGACGTCATATTAAAATTACACATGTGGCTGATCGCAATTTAGAGGCTGCGCGTGCATTTGTTGCAGGAAAAGCTGAAGTCACCGATGATGCATTTTCTTTAGTCAACAATCCTAATATTGACGTCATCGTTGAGTTGATTGGCGGGTATGGGGTTGCTAAGGAGTTAGTTCTTAACGCGATTGCCAATAAAAAGCATGTAGTGACTGCGAATAAAGCCTTAATCGCTTTACACGGCAATGAGATCTTTGCCGCAGCGCGTGCCAACAATGTTATCGTGGCTTATGAAGCAGCGGTCGCTGGTGGTATTCCCATTATTAAAGCACTACGTGAGGGTCTTGGGGCTAATCGTATTGAATGGGTGGCTGGCATTATCAATGGGACGACTAACTTTATTCTCAGCGAAATGCGTGAAAAAGGTCTAGCTTTTAGTGACGTTTTGGGCGAAGCACAACGTTTAGGTTATGCCGAAGCCGATCCAACATTTGATGTTGAAGGCATCGATGCTGCCCATAAACTCACCATTATGTCTGCCATTGCTTTTGGTATGCCGATGAAGTTTGAACAGGCCTATACCGAAGGAATTACCAAGTTGCAGCAAGTTGATATTAAATATGCTGAAGAATTAGGCTACCGCGTGAAGTTACTTGGAATCACTAAGCGTACAGAAGATGGTGTTGAGTTACGTGTACATCCAACCCTGATTCCTGAAAAACGTTTGCTGGCCAACGTCAATGGCGCTATGAATGCAGTTGTAGTGAAGGGCGATGCAGTTGGCCCAACATTATATTATGGCGCTGGCGCTGGTGCTGAACCTACAGCCAGTGCGGTTGTGGCCGATTTGATGGACGTTGCACGATTAATGGATGCTAGTAGCGCACAGCGCGTACCTTATTTAGCATTTCAGCCTGAGCAGGTCTTAGATCTGCCTATCTTACCTATAGACGAAATAAGTAGCGCTTACTATCTACGTTTACGTGCCAAAGATAAGCCGGGCGTATTGGCTAATGTGACTAAGATTTTAGGCGATCGCGACATCTCTATTGATGCCATGATGCAAAAAGAACCGAATGAAAATGACACCGAAGCTGATATTGTGATTTTGACTCATATTACGGTGGAAAAAAACATGAATCAGGCGATTGCTGCGATTGAAGCGCTGGATGCAATTACCGGAAACGTGATGCGTATTCGTATGGAAGAGCTCAGTAAATAAAGCCGTCAGTTAAAAACTCATAAAGTTAAGTCAAGCAACCATGAAATATATTTCTACCCGTGGCCAATCGCCAGCACAAACCTTCAGTCAAATTTTGCTCGGAGGTCTAGCGCCTGACGGCGGCTTATATTTGCCAGAAAGCTATCCGCAATTAAGTGATGCTGATTTAACAGCGATGCGCAATATGTCCTACGCCGATTTGGCGTTTGCGATTTTGTCGCGCTTTGTGGATGATATTCCAGCTCCTGATTTAAAAGCCATTATTCATAAAACCTATCGGCCAGATGTTTACGCCTACACAAGGCCTAATCAGCAGGCATCTGACATTACGCCAACTTTAAAGTTAGAGGATGATTTGTACTTACTGTGTTTATCCAATGGTCCAACGCTGGCGTTTAAAGATATGGCGATGCAGTTGCTGGGCAATTTGTTTGAATATGTATTAAGTCGTGAAGGTAAAACCACCAATATTTTAGGGGCAACTTCTGGCGATACTGGTTCGGCGGCTGAATACGCCATGCGTGGTAAAAAAGGCATACGTGTTTTTATGCTATCTCCACATAAGAAAATGAGCCGTTTTCAAGCGGCACAAATGTTTAGTCTGCATGACGATAATATCTACAATATTGCAGTAAATGGTGTATTTGATGATTGTCAGGACGTTGTGAAAGCCGTGTCCAATGATGCCATTTTTAAGGCGCAGTATAAAATCGGCGCGGTCAATTCAATTAACTGGGGTCGCATCGTAGCGCAAGTGGTCTATTACTTTAAAGGTTACTTCGCAGTCACCGATAATAATGCACAAAAGGTCAGCTTTTCTGTGCCATCAGGTAACTTCGGAAACGTTTGCGCTGGTCATATCGCACGCATGATGGGGTTGCCTATTGATCAATTAGTTGTAGCTACTAATGAAAATGACGTGCTGGATGAATTTTTCAAAACCGGAATTTATCGGCCACGCGGTGCTGCTAATACTTACCATACTTCTAGCCCGTCTATGGACATTAGCAAGGCTTCCAACTTTGAGCGCTTTGTATTTGATCTCGTTGGTCGTGATGGGGATAAAACGCGTGAGCTTTGGAGTGCAGTCGATAGCGGTGCTAGTTTTGATTTAAACGCAGATGGATTTTTTAATAAAATCAGCCGCTATGGTTTTGTCTCCGGTAGTAGTAATCATGCACAACGTATGCAGACGATACGCGAGGCGGCAAGTCGTTATGATGTAGTGGTTGATACACATACCGCTGATGGCCTCAAGGTGGCTTTAGAGCATAAAATAGCTGGCGTGCCTATGTTGGTGCTAGAAACCGCGCTACCAGCTAAATTTGAAGATGCGATTATTGAAGCATTAGGCACTGCGCCAGAGCGCCCAGTTGCTCTAAATGGCATAGAAGCTTTGCCACAGAAATTTAGTGTTATGGATGCTGATGTAGAGGCGATTAAGGCCTACATCGTGGCCAATACTTAATTAGTCACACTCATCATTGTTATATTAGGCGGGAATAGCTTATGCAGGTTTATCACGATCTACTTAATCATGTGTTAGTCCATGGTAATCAAAAAGAGGATCGCACGGGTACTGGGACACTATCAGTATTTGGTTACCAAATGCGCTTTGATTTGGCTGCTGGATTTCCGTTACTGACCACTAAAAAAGTACACCTTAAGTCTATTATTCATGAGTTGTTATGGTTTTTACAAGGCAGCACCAATATTGCCTATTTAAAAGAAAATGGTGTCAAGATTTGGGATGAATGGGCAGATGCAGAAGGTAATTTAGGGCCAGTCTATGGGTATCAATGGCGCAATTGGCCACGTCCAGATGGCACTCATATTGACCAAATTACCCAAGTTATAAATAGCATCAAGACCAATCCCGATTCTAGACGTTTAATTGTTTCAGCTTGGAATGTGGCAGATGTTGATCAAATGAAGTTACCGCCATGTCATGCTTTTTTTCAGTTTTATGTGGCGCCAGCAGCTGCCGGTGATGCAGATCGAAGAGGTAAGTTAAGCTGCCAACTGTATCAACGTAGTGCGGATATCTTTCTAGGAGTGCCGTTTAATATTGCTTCTTATGCTTTGCTGACGATGATGGTTGCACAGGTATGCAATTTAAGGTTGGGTGATTTTGTGCATACATTAGGTGATGCGCATATTTACAATAATCACCTAGCGCAAGTGCATGAGCAATTGGCGCGCAAAGCTAAAGAATTGCCAACCATGCAGATTAATCCTACAGTTAGCGATATTTTCAGCTTCAAGTACGAAGATTTTAACTTGGAAAATTACGACCCAGATCCAGCCATTAAAGCGCCGGTTGCGGTGTAATGAATAACCTGTCAATCATTGTAGCTGTGGCTGAAAATGGTGTCATCGGTCACCAGAACGCACTTCCATGGCACCTACCTGAAGATTTAAAAAACTTCCGTGCACTTACTACAGGCCATCATATTATTATGGGTCGTAAGACCTATGAGTCACTAGGAAGATTGCTGCCAGGACGTACTACGGTGATTGTGACGCGTAATCCTTCGTATAAGATTGAAGGGGCACTCATTGCACATAGCCTAGAAGCAGCAATCGATCTATGTCAGCATGATGCAGAAGTGTTTTTGATTGGCGGGGCCGAGCTATACCTAGCTGGACTAAGTTTGGCCAGTAAGCTTTATATCACGGAGATTGCATTAGCGCCTGCAGGCGACGCCTTTTTCCCAGAGGTGAATGCTAAGGTATGGTCCGAGATCTCACGTGAGGCCCACACTTCAGCACAAGGACTAACTTTTAGTTACGTGACATATAAGCGTAAATCCTAGCCTAATAAAGCGCTAGGAGATAGGGCTATTGCTAAGCCCTATTTCTGCTCTACACAATCCACGTAATAAACCGCTTTACCATCCACGATTTCTTTGACTAAACCATGGTTGTCCGTTTCAAATCCTGGAAATTTCTCATTAAATTCACGGGCGAACTTAAGATAATCAACAATAATTTTATTGAACTGTTCACCAGGAATTAATAGCGGAATACCAGGTGGATAAGGTGTTAACAGCACAGCAGTTACGCGGCCTTCCAAATCGTCAATGGGCACGCGGTCAATTTCCCTATGTGCCATTTTAGCAAAAGCATCTGTTGGCTTCATTGCAGGCACCATGTCTGAAAGATACATTTCAGTGGTTAAGCGTGCAACATCATTAGCTTTATAGACCGCATGTATCTGTTCACATAAGTCGCGCAGGCCAACTTTTTCATAGCGTGGTTGTTTGATAATAAATTCTGGCAATACTTTCCATAGTGGCTGATTCTTATCATAGTCATCTTTAAACTGCTGTAATGCTGCAACCATGGTGTTCCAGCGGCCTTTGGTGATACCGATGGTGAACATAATAAAGAATGAATACAAGCCAGTTTTTTCAACAATGACACCATGTTCAGCCAAGTACTTGGTTACAATCGCCGCTGGAATACCGAATTTATCTGAGAAATCACCTTTAATGTCTAGGCCAGGCGTAATAATGGTGGCTTTAATCGGATCAAGCATATTGAAGTTTTCAGCCAAATTGCCAAAACCATGCCAAGCTTCATCAGCCTTAAGCATCCACGCATCGCGTTCTTCTAAACCTTCTTCAGAGAGATCATCTGGACCCCAAACTTTAAACCACCAATCAGCACCCCATTCTTCATCCACTTTACGCATCGCGCGGCGGAAGTCTAAGGCTTCCATTAAGCTTTCTTCTACTAGCGCTGTTCCGCCTGGTGCTTCCATCATGGCAGCAGCTACATCAATACTGGCAATAATGGAATATTGCGGGCTGGTCGACGTGTGCATTAGGTAAGCTTCATTAAATATATCGCGGTCTAGTTGATAGTTTTCGGCATCCTGTACCAAAATTTGACTGGCCTGGCTAAGACCTGCAAGTAATTTATGTGTAGACTGCGTAGAAAATACCATGCTCTCTTTGCAGCGTGGGCGATCCGCACCGATCGCGTGGTAGTCACCATAGAAGTCATGGAACGTAGCATGTGGCAACCAGGCTTCATCAAAATGTAGCGTATCTATTTTTCCATCAAGCATTTCTTTAATTTCTTCTACGTTGTACAACACACCATCATACGTAGACTGGGTAATGGTTAATACCCGTGGTTTTACATGTTTATCTGTGGCGAATGGGTTGCGCTCAATTTTCTTTTTGATATTTTCCCACTCAAATTCGCTTTTTGGAATCGGACCAATAATGCCAAAGTGGTTGCGCGTAGGCATTAAAAATACCGGTATCGCCCCAGTCATAATAATGGAATGCAAAACTGATTTATGGCAGTTACGATCTACTACAACGACATCACCAGGAGCGACGGTTGAGTTCCAAACGATTTTATTCGAGGTAGAAGTACCGTTGGTAACAAAGTATAAATGGTCGCAATTGTAAATACGTGCAGCATTACGCTCAGAAGCCGCTACTGGACCAGTATGGTCGAGTAGTTGGCCTAGTTCATCAACGGCGTTACACACGTCAGCACGCAGCATGTTTTCACCAAAAAACTGGTGAAACATTTGACCTACTGGAGATTTTAAAAAAGCGACCCCCCCAGAGTGTCCTGGGCAATGCCAAGAGTATGAACCATCGGCCGCATAGTGCACTAATGCGCGAAAGAACGGCGGTGGTAAGCTATCTAAATAGGTGCGTGCTTCACGCAGAATATAGCGCGCCACAAATTCTGGTGTATCTTCATACATATGGATAAAGCCATTAAGCTCACGCAAGATCTCATTGGGGATATGACGTGAGGTGCGTGTTTCACCATGCAAAAAGATTGGAATTTCTTCATTGCGATAACGAATTTCATCTACAAACTTACGTAGGTTATTTAAAGCTTCCTGATTTTCTTCAATAAACTCATTATCATCAATAGAAAGTATAAAGGCCGATGCGCGACTTTGTTGCTGTGCAAATGAGGTAAGGTCACCGTAGCTGGTGACGCCCAATACTTCAAACCCTTCATCCTCGATGGCTTTCGCTAATACGCGTATGCCTAAGCCTGAAGCATTCTCTGAACGAAAATCTTCATCGATAATGACTACTGGAAATCTGAATTTCATTTAAAACCCTTAAAAAATTGGTGGGCTAATACAATGGCTTGCATGATTAAATTTTAGGTAACGTGACGCCAACTTGACCTTGATATTTACCACCACGGTCTTTATAACTAGTCTCACATACGTCGTCAGCATCGGCTTCAAAGAACAGTACTTGCGCACAACCTTCGTTAGCATAAATTTTTGCCGGTAGTGGCGTGGTGTTGCTGAATTCTAGTGTGACATAACCTTCCCATTCAGGCTCAAATGGTGTCACATTGACAATTATGCCACAGCGCGCATAGGTTGATTTTCCTAAGCAAATTGTCAGCACATTGCGTGGGATCCTGAAATACTCCACGGTGCGAGCTAAGGCAAATGAGTTAGGCGGAATAATGCAGTAATCTGCATTCACTTCCACAAAGGAATTAGGATCAAAATTCTTGGGATCTACAATAGTACTATTGATGTTAGTGAACAATTTAAATTCTGTGGAGCAACGTATATCGTAACCATAGCTTGAAGTGCCATATGACACCATACGTTCACCATTGGCATTACTCTTAACTTGATTTGGCTCAAACGGCTCTATCATGCCGTGTTGCTCTGCCATTTTACGGATCCACTTGTCTGATTTTATGCTCATCGCTGTATGCTTTTTATGTGTTAACCAAGATAAAAAAGCGGAGTATTAACCCCGCTTTTAGTAATTGCAAATAATAACAATAAATAAGGATTTATATGTATTTTTTTAGTGTTTATCGCCACCTAATTCGATGCTGTAACGCCAGAACTGATCTTCAGATTCAAAAATAACGCCTGACTCTTTTGGATCGTGGCTACCGGCTACATATTGATGCACCGTTGATAGGTCAGCTGCCCAGGCTTTAACGATAGGATCAATTAAACGCCACTGCGCTTCAACTTCACTGATATGTAGATATAGCGATGGGTCGCCTTCCATCAAGTTAAGTAATAGCGATTCATATGAATCGATAGACTCATCGCTAGCTAAGCGTTGTGGCATATCAATCGCCATAGTGCGCGTGGCAATGTCTAAACCCGGAATCTTAGATTCAACCTCCATTTTTAGGCATTCATGAGGCTGAATATTGAGGATTAGCCAGTTTTGATGCTGCTCTGCTGACAATTGCATCGGCGCTTTTTTGAAGCGTATTGAAATGGCGGTATTGCCTTCATGCATGCGCTTTGCGGTGCGCACGTAGAACGGTACGCCTTTCCACCGCGGGTTGTTAATAAATAACTTCATGGCCGCGTATGTTTCGGTCACGCTTGCAGTAATGCCATCTTTAGCCAACTCTTCCAAATAACCCTGCACATTTTCACCATGGCCATCAGCAGCGCAAACGCGACCGGCAGCATATTGAGCGCGAAATGCGTTGTGCTTTAAATCTGTAAGTGGAATCGGTTCAATCGATTGCAATAACTTGATTTTTTCTGCACGAATACTGTCAGGGCTTAAATCTTTAGGTTTTTCCATCGCGACCAAGGCTAAGGTTTGCAATAAGTGGCTTTGTGCCATGTCACGTAATGCACCTGTAGTGTCATAAAACTGCGTACGGTCCCCGACGCCTAACGTTTCGTTATTAGTAATCTGCACATGGTCGATATATTGGTTATTCCAAATCGGCTCAAACATGGTGTTGGCAAAACGTGTCAGCATGATGTTTTGTAGGGCTGATTTTCCCAGATAATGGTCTATACGGTAAATCTGACTTTCTTTTAAATGCTTTGTAATTGCAGCTTGTAATGCTTGTGCACTTTCTAAGTCAGTGCCAAATGGTTTTTCAATTAATACGCGTCGCCAGTATTGGCTTTCATCTAACAAGCCTACGCCAGACAGTTGTTCAACGATAGGAGAAAAGTCAGTAGGACGAACTGATAAAAAGTAGGCTAGGTTTTGTGGAAATATTGAGGCATCGGCCAGTTTTTCCTGCATTTTTTTGAAAGCATCAGGATCAGTCGGTGGGTTAGCATGATAGTGATTACGGTTGATAAAACGCTCAAAGTCCTTTTGGTCGTATCCTTTTTTAAATTTAGTATCCAACATTGCTTTAATATCTGCTTGCCAAGCTTCGCGTGAAACGTCGCCTCGACCTACACTTAAAATAGCCATGTGCTCTGGCAAGCGTCCTGCAGCGTCTAGGCGAAACAAGCCCGGCATCAACTTGACGCGGGATAAGTTACCACTTGCACCAAATAATACTAGCGTACAGGGGTCAATTTTTTTCATTTAAAAACCTTAAGATATATTGTGTAAATCAAGCCTGAGAGGCCCAGCAAAACCACTTGGGCGATTTTCGCTTAGTGGTTTTACACTATTAGTGTCGGCTTTCAGCGGCAGAACCGTCAGTTGGAATATCTAGGTCACCCCAACCTAATCGGCGATGAAATAACTCAAGTAATAAGCCCCAGCTTTGTAAAGCGAGTGCTGGATCGTAACGTGGTCCTTCATCACGCATAAACGCATGCTGACCATTTACTTCATGCCAAGTAAAGCGTGCGCCGACTTCTTCAAGGCGTGCCTTTAATAAGTTGCGACCTTCCAATGGCACGTGCGGGTCTTGACGACCCCAAATGTGTAATAGCTCACCTTTAATTTCATCAGCGCGCTCCATAGAGTTATCGTTCTTGCCTAGACCTAAACCTTTTTTATGGATATCAGTAGCGTAGAAACAAGTAGTTGCAAGTACATCTGGATTCATTGCCGCACGGAATGCTAAGTGACCACCGATGCAGATGCCCATCACGCCTAGACGTCCAGTACAGTCATCACGTGACTTTAAATAATCCAGAACGGCACGCGCATCGGTATCATAAGAAGAAAGTTCTTTCGTGATTTTATGGGCGTTACCACGTGTTGTGCCTTCTTCGTCATAAGATAGCACGGTGCCAGGCGTTTCTAGCTCATGGTAAATTTCTGGGCAAGCCACAATAAAGCCGTGACCGGCCAACATGGCTGCAGTGCGGCGAATTGGACCAGTTACTTGGAATATTTCTGAAAACATGAGTATGCCAGGATATTTACCTGGGGCTGCTGGCCGAAAAATATGGGCGCGCATGTCTCCAGTGGGGGTGGAAATGTCAGCAATTTCATTGTCTTTGATTAGCATTTGTTTGTCCTTTTGCGTAACCCGATATAATAAAGCAATGGGGCGATTACACACAATGATCTAGTGTAAAAAAATGCATAAAAAGCATGACAATAATCAAGTTTTCGTGTCAAATTCGCCCTGACTTTTTTAAGATGAGAATTATCAATGACGCAGACTAATAATATTCAATGGCATAGCTTGGCTAGTATTGAATCTTTACGCCATCAAGTCTGTGATGAAATTGTGCAACGCGCCACTGAGGCAATTGCCACAAGCGGAAAATTTTCCATCGTGCTTGCTGGGGGTCATACACCACGCGCCGTGTATCGATTATTACGTGACGTGAAAGCAGATTGGGCGCATTGGCATGTTTACCACGGCGATGAACGTTGTCTAGCGCCTGATCATATCGATAGAAATAGCCTAATGGCACGTCAGGCATGGCTGCAATATGTAGCTATTCCAGAAAGTCAGATACATGATATTCCTGCCGAATTGGGTCCTGTAGCAGGCGCACGCGCTTATGCACAAACACTGAAAGAAGTTGGCACTTTTGATGTCGTGCTATTGGGGTTGGGAGAAGATGGGCATACCGCTAGCTTGTTCCCAGGGCAGTTAGTTGATAATAGTGCCGATGCAGTCCCCGTATTTAACTCACCTAAGCCTCCACTTGAACGGGTTTCCCTAAGTCAGCAACGCCTTAATAATAGTCGAGAAGTGTTGTTTTTAGTGACTGGCGCCGGCAAGCAGCAGGCGGTAGATAATTGGCGTAATGGGGTGGCAATACCTGCAACCTTAATTGCACCGAAAGAAAGTGTAGAGATTTTTTGTTACGAAGTGGATTTAGACGCTTAGGGATATCTAATCTAAGCTACGTACCTATGGTCCAAAACATGGCAATCACAGCCACAGCCATCACCCCAGCACAAAGCCATCCCATCAGCTTTAATGCTGGATTTAACGTAAATTTACCCATAATTTCTGGGCGGCTTGCCATCAAGAGCATCAATACCATTATTGGCACTGAGATCACGCCGTTAATCACAGCGCTCCAATAAAGGGCTTTGATTGGATCGATTGCGGTAAAGCAAAGCGCCACACCTATCAAAGTAGAGGTGGCGATAATACTGTAGAAGCCTTTGGCGCGCATAGGCTCTAACTCTAAGCTACTGCTCCATTCAAATGCGCCGGCCATGGCGTACGCTGCTGAGCCTGCCAATACTGGGATGGCTAATAAGCCAGTGCCTATGATGCCTGCGCTAAATAAGAAATATGCAAATTCGCCGGCAATCGGTCTTAGGGCTGTGGCGGCTTGTGCTGAGGTTTGAATGTCAGTGATGCCATGTAAGTTGAGTGTCACTGCCGTGGTCAATATAATAAAAAATGCCACTAGATTGGAAAATCCCATGCCAATATAAGTGTCAATTTTAATGCGTTTAAAGTTATCAGGTGCCTGTATAGGCGCAACTATCAGGGGCTCTTGACCAGGATTCATGAGCTGTTCTTCTACTTCTTGTGAGGCTTGCCAAAACAAGAGGTAGGGGCTGATTGTGGTACCAAATACTGCTACTACGGTCATCACATATTGGGGTTGCCATGAAAGGGTTGGCCACAGGCTCGCGCTAAGCACTTGTATCCATGGAATCTGCACCACGAAGACGGTCGCTACGTAAGCCATTAAACTCAGTGTCAGCCACTTCAGCACGCGTACATAACGTCGGTAGGGGATTAGGATTTGCAATAGCAGTGAAAGCAAGCCTATTCCTATGGCATAAAAGTGGATGCGACCGCCCATGAGTAACTTAAGGGCATCGGCCATTGCGGCAATGTCGGCTGCGATATTAATGGTATTGGCGATTAGGAGTAAGCCGACGATGCTATAAAGTAGCCATACTGGATAATGCTGACGTATGTTAGATGCAAGACCATGGCCGCTAACACGACCAATTCTTGCGCTAATCATTTGTATTCCAGCCATTAATGGATAGGTGAACACTACCGTCCACAGCATATTTAATCCAAATTGCGCGCCAGCCTGAGAGTAAGTTGCAATGCCGCTGGGATCGTCATCGGCAGCGCCAGTAATTAATCCTGGCCCCAATTTTTTAAACCACTGGCCGTAAGTTAGCGACTTTGGCTTTAGCATAGCTTCGTTAACTGTTCTGAATCACAATGTTAGGGAATTTACTGCTATGGTCCAGACTAGAGTTGGCGATTTTAATCGCAGCAGCGCGCGCAATTTGCTTATAAATGGCAGCGATATCGCCATCAGGTTCTGCAATCACAGTAGGTTGGCCGCCGTCAGACTGTACTCGGATACGCATATCTAAAGGTAAACTGCCAAGCAGATCAACATTGTAATCTTTGCACATTAAGGCGCCACCACCACTACCGAAAATAGGCTCTTCATGACCACATTGACTACAGATATGGGTACTCATATTTTCAACGATGCCCAAAATTGGGATGCCAACCTTTTCCAGCATTTTTAGACCCTTGCGGGCATCAAGTAACGCAATATCCTGTGGAGTGGTGACAATAATGGCACCAGTCACCGGAATTTTTTGCGCCAACGTCAACTGAATATCCCCAGTACCTGGAGGTAAATCAATAACGAGGTAATCTAAATCACGCCATTTGGTATCACGCAATAATTGTTCTAGCGCACCTGTGACCATCGGTCCGCGCCAAACCATAGGGGTGTCAACATCAACCAAAAATCCAATCGACATCGCTTGTATGCCATGACCCATCATCGGATCCATACTTTTACCATCAGCACTTTCTGGACGACCGCTAATGCCTAACATTTGTGGTTGGCTAGGGCCGTAGATGTCAGCGTCAAGAATCCCAACTGTCGCACCTTCAGCGGCTAGGGCAAGTGCCAAGTTGACCGAGGTAGTGGATTTTCCTACGCCACCTTTACCAGAGGCGACTGCGATAATATTTTTAACATTAGGTAATAAATTAACGCCTCGCTGTGCACTATGCGTCACGATTCGACTGCCAATGTTCACCGTAATCGAGCCAATCTGATTGATGTTCATCAACTGTTTAATTACCAATGATTTTAAGCTATCAAATTGGCTTTTTGCTGGGTAGCCAAGAACTATGTCTAAGCTGACATTATCACCATCAATTTTAATATTTTTCACAGATTTACTAGTGACAAAATCACGACCAGTATTAGGATCTATGAGTGTTTGTAAGGATTGGGTGATGGTTTGTTCGTTAATGAGCATGGTTTTAAGTTCTAATATTTTTTGAAGCATTAGTTTAGCGTAATCGGCAGTTTAATTACTACATTAGATACACATTTGCTAAAATAGCTCCTTTAGCTTATTCAAAGATTCATTTATCTCATGTCACGCAAAATTTTAGTCACGTCTGCTTTACCGTATGCTAATGGCAGTATTCACCTTGGACATTTGGTTGAATATATCCAGACTGATATTTGGGTGCGTTTTCAAAAAATGCAAGGTCATACCGTGCATTATGTCTGTGCTGATGATACGCACGGCACGCCGATAATGCTTCGTGCAGAGAAAGAGGGCATTACTCCAGAGGCTTTAATTGAGAGCGTGCATCAAGAGCATGCAGCTGATTTTGCAGAGTTTTTAGTGAGTTTTGATAATTACTATTCAACTAATGCACCAGAAAATAAAGCGCTTTCTCAGAGTATTTATAAAAAGCTGAAAGCCGCTGGGAAAATAGCGACTAAAACCATAGAGCAGTTCTACGATCCAGTAAAAAATATGTTTTTACCAGATCGCTTTATTAAGGGCGAATGTCCAAAATGCCATGCCAAAGATCAGTACGGAGACTCTTGCGAAGTATGTGGCGCAACCTACAATCCGACGGAGCTAATTAACGCTTATTCTGCAGTGTCTGGTGCTGCGCCTATTCGCAAAGAAACAGAGCATTACTTTTTTAAACTTTCAGAATGTGAAGATTTTCTAAAAGAATGGACTCGTTCAGGTACGCTACAAGGCGAAGCTGCTAATAAGATGGGGGAATGGTTTGAGAGCGGCTTAAATGATTGGGATATCTCACGCGATGCACCTTACTTTGGATTTGAGATCCCTGATGCGCCTGGCAAGTATTTCTATGTCTGGTTAGATGCGCCGATTGGCTATATGGCAAGTTTTATGAATCTGTGTGCCAAACAAGGGTTGGATTTTGATGAGTATTGGCAAGCAGATGCTACGACTGAGCTTTACCATTTTATTGGTAAGGATATACTATATTTTCATGCGCTATTCTGGCCGGCAACACTAGAGTTTAGTGGTCACCGTAAACCAACTAAGATTTTTTCTCACGGTTTTTTAACTGTTAATGGCGAAAAAATGAGTAAGTCACGCGGCACTTTTATTACCGCCCGTAGTTACTTAGATCATATTAAAAATCCTGAATATTTGCGATATTACTATGCCGCTAAACTAAATAGCAGTATGGAAGATATCGATCTGAGTTTGGATGATTTTGTGGCGCGAGTGAATAGCGATTTGGTTGGCAAGTATATTAATATTGCTAGTCGTACTGCAGGTTTTATTAACAAACGCTTTGCCGGTAAGTTGCAATCTGCAGCAGACAACATGGAGGTCGCTGAGATTAAGTCTGCGGCTATGCTTATTGCTAGCGCCTATGAAGCGCGTGAATACGGTAAGGCTATCCGTGAAATTATGCGTTTGGCTGATATTGCTAATGGCTATGTCGCGGATAAAGCGCCATGGGTGATGGCAAAACAAGAAGGACAAGACGCTGAACTACAGCAAGTATGCTCTGCTGCACTTGAGATGTTTCGCTTACTGACGTTGTACCTCAAACCAGTATTACCAAAATTAGCATTAGAAATTGAACAGTTTCTTAATATTACAGCCCTGACTTGGGAAAGCGTAGACTTATCATTAGTAGAAGGCCATGGCATCAACGCCTATGAGCACTTAATTACCCGTATCGAACCCACATTGATTGCAGCGATGACAGAAGCCAATAAAGAAAACCTCACCGCCACAGCGCAAGTTTCAGCGCCAATTTTGGCACCTATAGCACCAGAGCTAGCTGATGCCGAGTACATTAGTATTGATGACTTTGCCAAGGTGGATTTGCGTATTGCTAAAATCGTCAATGCTGAGCATGTAGAGGGTGCAGAGAAATTGCTTAAATTGACGCTAGATATTGGCGAAGCCACTACGCGCCAGGTGTTTGCCGGTATTAAATCTGCTTATGATCCAGCTACGTTAGTTGGAAGACTGACAGTGATGGTGGCTAATTTAGCGCCACGCAAAATGAAATTTGGGATGAGTGAAGGCATGGTTCTGGCTGCGAGCGATGATCGTGGTGGACCATTCATCTTAAGTCCAGATGCAGGTGCACAGTTCGGTATGCGAGTGAAATAAGGTTTTGAGATAATAGCGAAGAATCTAGACGCTATATCTTACTTCAAACACACTGATTATTAATGGCGATTAACGCCTGTAAGGGGTCATTAGCCAGTGTAATCGGCCTACCTATAACCAAGTAGCTAGCACCCATTTTGAGTGCGTCCTTGGGCGTTACAACGCGTGATTGATCATCTGGATTGGCATTGGCTGGGCGTATGCCTGGCGTCACCAAACAAAATTCCGAACCTAGCTTTTGACGTAACATGGATGCTTCTAGCGCCGAACACACTACGCCGTCTAACTCCGCTTGCTGCGTCAGCTTTGCCAGATTAAGTACATGGCTCGCTAGATCGCCGACAACACCGATTTGATTTAATTGCTGTTGGTTCATACTGGTGAGGACGGTCACTGCAATTAATAGCGGTTTTGTGCTACTGGCATTAACGGCTGTGCGTGCAGCCTCCATCATTTCTAGCCCACCGCTTGCATGGACATTAAGCATCCATACGCCAAGGTTGCTGGCAGCGCTACAAGCCTTGGCGACTGTGTTAGGAATATCGTGAAATTTAAGGTCAAGAAATACGCCAAAATTGGCGCGCGATAATTGCTCAATAAATTGCGGGCCAACCGCGGTAAATAATTCTTTACCTACTTTAAGCCGGCATAACGCTGGATCTAATTGATTGACAAGTTTTAAGGCGCTGGCAGCGTCAGCATAGTCAAGGGCTACAATAATTTTAGGGTCACGCAATAGATTGGTCATGTGATAGATTCGTGTTTAAGCTATTAGATAGTTGTGGGTTCAGCGGGTAATGCTTCCCATGCGTTGCAGGCAGGGCATTGCCAATGATGATATTTGGCTTTAAAGCCGCAATGCTCACAATAATAAGCGGTACGATTGCCGATGGCATGGCGCACAGCCTGTTGCATCAGTTGTGTATCCTGTTCGTGACTGACTTCTACAATAGCGCGTGCTTGCAGCAACTGATCTAAGGTATTCAAGCTAGGTTTTTTAATTAATTCATTACGTGCAAGTTTGGCAGCGCTTTCTGCGCCTTCTTCGGCCAAAGTGGCTTCAAACAACACGTTAAGTAACGACGTTAATTGATAGGTTTGCAAGTAGGTCTGTAATAGGGCTAAGCCTATATGCGTTTGATTGAGCGCGCGGTAGCTATTAAGTAATTTAGGTGCGATTAATCCTAGGTATTCAGGCTTCTGAAATTCTATGCGCTTCCAAGCAGAAATAGCCGCACTATGGGCGTTAGCTTCTGCCTCAAGGTCACCTAGTAGTACATTGGCACGCACACAGTTTTTATTGGCGTTGAGCGCTTGTTCCAGTTCAAAGCGTGCGCTGTGTGTATCATTAGCAAGTTGTGATTTAACAGCCATCTCGCAGTAATAATGTGCAATTTCTATGCGAAAAGGTACGCCAGAAAGCCTTTCTAATTCTGTGGCTGCTTTAACTGCTCGCTCCCATTCGCGTTCACGTACATAGATTTCTAGTAATGCACGTAATGCTGGTTGCCGATATCTATCATCATCTAGTGATTCAAATAGTTCTTCAGCACGGTCAAGTAGACCAGCCTTGAGATAATCCTGAGCCAGTTCTGCGCTCACAGCTATGCGCTGTTGAGGCTCCAGCTCTTTTTTTTGTAGTAGATTTAAATGTAAATGGATTGCGCGATCTACTTCGCCACGTCGTCTAAATAAACTGCCTAATGCAAAGTGTAATTCGAGAGAATCAGTATTCGCCTGTACCGCTTCACTAAAGGCCTCGATGGCTTTGTCGTGTTGATTAGTGATTAGAAAGTTCAAGCCTTTAAAATAGGCTGCCGGCAGAGCCGTAGACTCTGCTAATAGCTGCTTTAAATCTACCCGAGCGGCGAGCCAGCCTAGGCTGAAAAATAGAGGCAGTGCTAATAACCACCAAAATTCAAATTCCATTGAGCTTCACTTTTTTTATGATCATTATGAATAAGCAGCACTTGGCATCCATTGTGCGAAGCATTTTGTGCATGGTGATGTAATTATACCTTCAAAAAATTAATAATAAAAAAACGGCAGCTTGTGGCTGCCGTTTTTAGGTAGAACATCAAAGTAAAGTGACTTAGCCGCTTCACCTCGAACTAGCAGCCTAGCCTAGATCTACACGCTCACGTAACTCTTTACCTGCCTTAAAGTGCGGTACATGTTTTTCTGGAACCTGTACTTTACTGCCGGTTTTAGGATTACGCCCTAAACGCGGTGGACGGTAATTCAAGCTAAAGCTACCAAAGCCGCGAATTTCAATGCGCTCACCAGTGGCAAGGTTGTCGGACATCGCATCTAAGATTGCTTTTACTGATAGTTCGGCATCTTTCACCACTAATTGCGGGAAACGCTCAGCAAGTAGGGTGATTAGCTCTGATTTAGTCATGCTTGTGTGCCTTTATCTTGATAACTAAATGAGCTTATTTCTTGCTGTCTAGTTTAGCTTTTAATAACGCACCAAGGTTGGTTGTACCAGCAGCAGCGCCATCGCTAGACACTTGTGGTGCAACATCTTTAGTTTTAGCAGATTTAGCTTTAGGTTTAGCTTCAGATTTCTCTTCAGTTGAACTTGTAGCACCTGATGGATCAGCAGAAAGTTGTTTCACGCCTAGTGAAATACGCTCTTTTTCAACATCAATTGCTAAGATAACAGCTTGTAGTTCATCACCTTTTTTGAAGTTGCGGATTGCTTCTTCGCCAGTTTGTGACCATGATAAATCTGATAGATGTACTAAACCATCAATACCGCCTGGCAAACCAATGAATACGCCGAAGTCAGTAATTGATTTGATTTGTCCTGAAACGATATCACCTTTGTGATGTGTTGCAGAGAACTCATCCCAAGGATTAGCTTGGCACTGTTTCATACCTAATGATAAACGACGACGCGCTTCATCAATTTCCAGAATCATCACTTCTACTTCATCACCTAATTGCGCAATTTTGCCCGGGTGAATGTTTTTGTTAGTCCAATCCATTTCTGAAACGTGAACTAAACCTTCAATACCTGGCTCGATTTCAACAAAGGCACCATAGTCAGTTAAGTTTGACACTTTACCGAATAAGCGTGTGCTTACTGGGTAACGGCGAGTTAAAGCAACCCATGGGTCATCGCCTAATTGTTTGATACCAAGTGAAACACGATTTTTCTCTTGATCGAATTTCAAGATCTTAGCTTCAACTTCTTCGCCTACTGTCAGCACTTCAGATGGGTGCTTAACACGACGCCAAGCTAAATCTGTAATGTGTAGTAAACCATCAATGCCACCTAGATCAACGAAAGCGCCATAATCTGTAAT